>NZ_JBIVHR010000024.1:0-27741 GCF_044749305.1 Pseudomonas sp. NPDC089534
TTCAAGGAGGCCCGTTCGAAGCGTCATGAGTTCATGACCGTCGAACACCTGCTGCTGGCCCTATTGGATAACGAGGCTGCCGCCACCGTTTTGCGTGCCTGCGGCGCAAACCTCGACAAACTCAAGCACGACCTGCAGGAGTTCATCGACTCCACCACGCCGCTGATCCCCGTTCACGATGAGGACCGCGAGACCCAGCCGACCCTGGGCTTCCAGCGTGTGCTGCAACGTGCTGTCTTTCATGTTCAGAGCTCGGGCAAACGCGAAGTGACCGGCGCCAACGTGCTGGTTGCGATTTTCAGTGAGCAAGAGAGTCAGGCGGTGTTCCTGCTGAAACAGCAGAGCGTTGCGCGCATCGATGTCGTCAACTATATCGCCCACGGCATTTCCAAGGTGCCGGGGCATGGCGAACATTCTGAGGGTGAGCAAGATATGCAGGACGACGAGGGCGGTGAGTCTTCTTCTTCAGGCAATCCTCTGGACGCCTATGCCAGCAATCTCAACGAACTGGCGCGTCAGGGCCGGATCGACCCGCTGGTCGGCCGCGAGACGGAAGTCGAGCGCGTCGCGCAGATCCTGGCGCGCCGGCGCAAGAACAACCCGTTGCTGGTGGGCGAGGCGGGCGTGGGCAAGACCGCGATCGCCGAAGGCCTGGCCAAGCGCATCGTCGACGGCCTGGTGCCGGACCTGCTGATCAACAGCGTCGTCTATTCCCTCGACCTGGGGGCCTTGCTGGCCGGCACCAAGTACCGCGGCGATTTCGAGAAGCGCTTCAAGGCGCTGCTCAACGAGCTGAAGAAGCGTCCGCAGGCGATCCTGTTCATCGACGAGATCCACACCATCATCGGTGCCGGCGCAGCGTCCGGCGGCGTCATGGACGCCTCCAACCTGCTCAAGCCGCTGCTGTCGTCCGGTGACATCCGTTGCATCGGTTCGACCACGTTCCAGGAATTCCGCGGCATCTTCGAGAAAGACCGGGCCCTGGCGCGGCGTTTCCAGAAGGTCGATGTCGTCGAGCCGTCGGTGGAGGACACCATCGGTATCCTGCGCGGCCTGAAAGGGCGCTTCGAGCTGCACCACAACATCGAGTACAGCGACGAGTCGTTGCGCGCCGCCGCCGAACTGGCCTCGCGCTACATCAATGACCGGCACATGCCGGACAAGGCCATCGATGTGATCGACGAGGCGGGCGCCTACCAGCGCCTGCAGCCGGCGGACAAGCGCGTGAAGCGCATCGACGTGGCCCAGGTCGAGGACATCGTGGCGAAGATCGCGCGGATTCCGCCGAAACACGTCACCAGCTCCGACAAGGAACTGCTGCGCAACCTAGAGCGCGACCTGAAACTGACGGTGTTCGGTCAGGATGCGGCGATCGACTCCCTGTCGACCGCGATCAAGCTGTCCCGTGCCGGGCTGAAGTCACCCGACAAGCCGGTCGGTTCGTTCCTGTTCGCAGGTCCCACCGGTGTCGGCAAGACCGAGGCCGCGCGGCAGTTGGCCAAGGCGTTGGGCATCGAGCTGGTTCGTTTCGACATGTCCGAGTACATGGAGCGCCACACCGTGTCGCGCCTGATCGGTGCGCCTCCGGGCTATGTCGGGTTCGACCAGGGCGGTCTGCTGACCGAGGCGATCACCAAGCAACCGCATTGCGTGCTGCTGCTCGACGAAATCGAGAAGGCGCACCCTGAAGTCTTCAACCTGCTGCTGCAGGTGATGGACCACGGGACGCTGACCGACAACAACGGGCGCAAGGCGGATTTCCGCAATGTGATCATCATCATGACCACCAACGCCGGTGCCGAAACGGCGGCCCGGGCTTCGATCGGTTTCACCCATCAGGATCATTCGTCCGATGCGATGGAAGTGATCAAGAAGAGCTTCACGCCGGAGTTCCGCAACCGCCTGGACACCATCATCCAGTTTGGTCGCCTCAGCCATGAGGTCATCAAGAGCGTGGTGGACAAGTTCCTCACCGAGCTCCAGGCGCAGCTGGAAGACAAGCGGGTGCTGCTGGAAGTCACCGACGCGGCCCGCAGCTGGCTGGCGGCCGGCGGTTACGACTCGGCGATGGGTGCCCGTCCGATGGCGCGCCTGATCCAGGACAAGATCAAGCGTCCGTTGGCGGAGGAGATCCTGTTTGGCGAACTGGCCGAGCATGGCGGTGTGGTGCACATCGACATCAAGGACGGCGAGCTGACCTTCGAGTTCGAAACCACGGCGGAAATGGCCTGAAGCCGAAGCCGCAACTCAGCAAAAGGGCGCCTTATGGCGCCTTTTTGCTGTCCGGGCATTCCCGGTCATCTCTGTGCGGTGCCGGTCATGCGGAGGCTGTCGCGAGCAGGCTCGCTCTCGCATCGGTTCTGTGTCGTGCATGTATCCCTGTGGGAGCCAGCCTGCTGGCGATGGCGTCAGTCCGGGCGCCGCAGGTCAAATCGCGCGCAAACAAAAACGCCCGGCAGGGCCGGGCGTCTTGTATTGACTTGCTTAGCGGGCGCGGTAAGTGATGCGCCCTTTGCTCAAGTCATAGGGCGTCAGCTCGACGCGCACTTTGTCACCGGTAAGAATACGAATGTAGTTCTTGCGCATCTTGCCGGAGATATGCGCGGTAACGACGTGCCCATTTTCCAATTCCACGCGAAACATGGTGTTTGGCAGGGTGTCGACGACAGTGCCTTCCATTTCGAAGCTGTCTTCTTTCGACATGCAGTAAAGCCCTCGGTGTCCAGTGAATGGCCCGGTGCAACTGCGCCAGGCAAAAGCGGCGTGCATTGTGCCCGAAAAGTGGTGTTTACGCCAAGGGGTTTAAGGGTTTGCGTTCAGTTGAGGATGACCCAGCGCTGATTGATCAGCAGTTCGATGGGGCGGTACTGGGTCTTGTAGTTCATCTTTTTGCAGTTTTTGATCCAGTAGCCCAGGTACACGGCGTCCAGCCCCAGCCGCCGGGTTTCGGCGATCTGCCAGAGAATTGCGTAGCGCCCCAGGCTGCGGCGCTCTTCGGCCGGTTCGTAAAAGGTGTAGACCGCGGACAGGCCGTTGGGCAGCAGGTCGGTGACGGCGACGGCCAGCAACCGTCCGTCGAGTCGGAACTCGTAGAAGCGGGAGAAGGGCAGGTCGCGCACCAGGAAGGTGGCGAACTGGTCACGGCTGGGCGGGTACATGTCGCCGTCGGCGTGCCGCTGCTCGATGTAGCGCTGGTACAGGTCGAAGTATTCTTCGCTGAAGCCCGGTTTCACCGGCCGCACCTGAAGGTCGGCGTTGCGCTTGAAAATGCGTTTCTGCTGACGGTTGGGGCTGAACTGCAGCGCCGGGATGCGCGCAGGCACGCAGGCATTGCAGTTCTGGCAATGCGGGCGGTACAGGTGGTCGCCGCTGCGACGAAAGCCCATTTCCGACAGGTCTGCGTAGACATGCACATCCATGGGCTGGCTGGGGTCGAGAAACAGGGTCGTGGCCTGCTCCTGCGGCAGATAGCTGCAAGAGTGAGGCTGAGTGGCATAGAACTTCAAACGCGCCAACTCGGTCATGATCAACCCTCGGGATAAGCTTGTGAATTAAGTGTAAGCCACACGCGCAAAAGTCGCTCAGCAAACCCAGGTCGCATCGCTGGGGCGATCCAGGTGCCGTGCCAGGTAGTCCGCGAAGGCCTGGCGCGAGATTGCCCGGGCGCCGAGGCTGTGCAGATGGTCGGTGGGCATCTGGCAGTCGATCAACGCGAAACCCGCGTCTTTCAGGTGTTGCACCAGTGTGGCAAAGCCATATTTGGAGGCGTTGTCGGCGCGGCTGAACATGGATTCGCCAAAGAACAGCTGCCCCATGGCCAGGCCGTACAGGCCGCCGACCAGTTCGTCCTGATCCCAAACCTCCACCGAATGGGCGAAGCCGCGCCGGTGCAGTTCGATGTAGGCGTCCTGCATCGCCTGGGTGATCCAGGTGCCGTCGGCATACTCCCTCGGCGCGGCGCAGGCGCTGATCACCGCCGCGAAGTCCTGGTCGAACGTCACCCGGTAGCGCTGCTTGCGCATCAGTTTGCCGAGGCTGCGCGAAACGTGCAGCTCGTCGGGAAACAAAACCGTGCGCGGATCCGGCGACCACCAGAGGATCGGCTGGCCTTCGGAGAACCACGGAAAGCAGCCGTGGCGGTAGGCCTGGATGAGCCGGTCGGCGGACAGGTCGCCGCCGGCCGCCAGCAATCCGTTGGGATCGCGCATGGCCTTTTCCAGGGGCGGAAATGTCAGGGTGTTGCGTTGTAACCAGGTCAGCATGGCATTCGGGCTTGCGGAAGAGGGGAGGGCGGTGGCTGCGCTAGAGTGTGCCGTTAAATGACGGGAATGTCCTCCCGATCCTGCGCGGCTGCAACTTGGCCGGGCAGGCGCGGTCGTAATCGGGCGCCGGGCATTGTGCGGCGATCGGCGTCGGGCGCTTCGTGACGTTCATCAAATACACCTCATAAGCCTTTGTCACAAAAGGTAATGCATGCTCAAATTGAGCCGCAGGATCCATGCGTTTGGCTATGCTTGTTCCAGAGGTGCGGGCATGGCAACGCGCTTGCAAACCCGTACAATGCCGGGCTGTTGCAGAATATTCGCAGTGCGCCGAGTTTATAAAGGCACCGGTGCAGTGTTAAAACGGGGTTCGGTTGTGCCCGTCAACTTTTTCACCTGCCTGGATCGGGCAGTTTTTTATCGTCATTCAATAGATGGACGCGCCGCAGGCGCAGGAAAAGAAGCGTTTTGAAGAAATCCACGGAAGCACCAAAAGCAGTCGTTCCGCTCTGGCGTCAGCAGTTGCACTACCGACTCAAGGAAGGTGCACTGATCGCCATCGGTGCCTTGTGCCTGTTCCTGATGATGGCCTTGCTGACCTACGGCAAGGACGATCCGGGCTGGAGCCACAACAGCAAGATCGACGACGTGCAGAACTTCGGCGGCCCGGCCGGCTCCTACAGCGCCGACATCCTGTTCATGGTGCTGGGGTACTTCGCGTATATCTTCCCGCTGCTGCTGGCGATCAAGGCCTACCAGATCTTCCGCCAGCGCCACGAGCCGTGGCAGTGGAGCGGCTGGCTGTTCTCCTGGCGCCTGATCGGCCTGGTGTTCCTGGTGCTGTCGGGCGCCGCGCTGGCCCATATCCATTTCCATGCCGCGGCCTCCAGCCTGCCGGCCGGAGCCGGCGGGGCGCTGGGCGAAAGCCTGGGCGACCTGGCCAAGAACGCCCTGAACATCCAGGGCAGCACATTGCTGTTCATCGCCTTGTTCCTGTTCGGCCTGACGGTGTTCACCGACCTGTCGTGGTTCAAGGTGATGGATGTCACCGGCAAGATCACCCTCGACCTGTTCGAACTGTTCCAGGGCGCGCTCAACCGCTGGTGGGCGGCGCGCACCGAGCGCAAGCAACTGGTCGCCCAACTGCGCGAAGTCGATGACCGCGTGGACGAGGTCGTCGCCCCGGCGGTGCCGGACAAGCGCGAGCAGGCCAAGGTCAAGGAGCGCCTGATCGAACGCGAGCAGGCCCTGAGCAAGCACATGTCCGAGCGGGAGAAGCAGGTGCCGCCGGTCATTATGCCGGCCCCGGCCAAGGCGCCGGAACCGAGCAAGCGCGTGCAGAAGGAAAAGCAGGTGCCGCTGTTCGTCGACAGCGCCGTGGAAGGCACCTTGCCGCCGATCTCGATCCTCGACGTGGCGGAAAAGAAGCAGCTCAACCATTCCCCGGAGTCTCTGGCGGCGATCGGCCACCTGCTGGAGATCAAGCTCAAGGAGTTCGGCGTCGAGGTCACGGTGGACTCGATCCATCCGGGCCCGGTCATCACCCGTTACGAAATCCAGCCGGCCGCCGGCGTGAAGGTCAGCCGCATCGCCAACCTGGCCAAAGACCTGGCGCGTTCCCTGGCCGTGACCAGCGTGCGGGTGGTCGAGGTGATTCCGGGCAAGACCACGGTCGGCATCGAGATCCCCAACGAAGACCGGCAGATCGTGCGGTTCTCCGAAGTGCTGTCGACGCCTGAGTACGACAACTTCAAGTCGCCTGTCACCTTGGCCCTCGGCCACGACATCGGCGGCAAGCCGGTCATCACCGACCTCGCCAAGATGCCGCACCTGCTGGTGGCCGGTACGACCGGTTCCGGTAAGTCGGTGGGCGTGAACGCGATGATCCTGTCGATCCTGTTCAAGTCGGGCCCCGAAGACGCCAAGCTGATCATGATCGACCCGAAAATGCTCGAACTGTCGATCTACGAAGGCATTCCGCACTTGCTGTGCCCGGTGGTCACCGACATGAAGGACGCGGCCAACGCCCTGCGCTGGAGCGTCGCCGAGATGGAGCGGCGCTACAAGCTGATGGCGAAGATGGGCGTGCGCAACCTGGCCGGCTTCAACGCCAAGGTCAAGGAGGCCCAGGACGCCGGCGAGCCGTTGAGCGATCCTTTGTACAAGCGCGAAAGCATCCACGACGAGGCGCCGCTGCTGCAGAAGCTGCCGACCATCGTGGTGGTGGTGGACGAATTCGCCGACATGATGATGATCGTCGGCAAGAAGGTGGAAGAGCTGATCGCCCGGATCGCCCAGAAGGCGCGGGCCGCCGGCATCCACCTGATCCTGGCGACCCAGCGGCCGTCGGTGGACGTGATCACCGGCCTGATCAAGGCCAACATCCCGACGCGGATGGCGTTCCAGGTGTCGAGCAAGATCGACTCGCGCACCATCATCGACCAGGGCGGCGCCGAACAGCTGCTCGGCCACGGTGACATGCTCTACATGCCGCCGGGCACCAGCCTGCCGATCCGGGTTCACGGCGCGTTCGTCTCCGACGACGAGGTGCACCGGGTGGTCGAGGCGTGGAAACTGCGCGGCGCGCCGGAATACAACGACGACATCCTCAACGGTGTCGAAGAGGCGGGCAGCGGTTTCGAAGGCAGCAGCGGCGGTGGCGAAGGCGACGATCCGGAAGCCGACGCGCTGTACGACGAAGCCGTGCAGTTCGTGCTCGAAAGCCGCCGGGCCTCGATCTCCGCAGTGCAGCGCAAGCTGAAGATCGGCTACAACCGCGCTGCGCGGATGATCGAAGCCATGGAAATGGCCGGGGTCGTCACGGCGATGAACACCAACGGTTCGCGTGAGGTGCTGGCCCCGGGGCCGGTGCGCGACTGAATCAAAACCCCGGATTCAACAGCCGGGACGGCGCAATGAGGCGCCGTCCGCTCTCCCACGAGTATTCAAGAGGACTCCCATGCGTCTGATCCGCATGCTGCTGCCGGTACTGGCCCTGACCACGCTTTCGGCCCACGCCGACGAAAAGGACGTGGCGCGCCTGACCCAACTGCTGGAAACATCCAAGACCCTCACCGCACGCTTTTCCCAGCTGACCCTCGACGGCAGCGGCACCCAGTTGCAGGAAACCGCCGGCGAGATGTCGCTGCAGCGCCCGGGCCTGTTCTACTGGCACACCGACGCGCCGGCCGAGCAGACCATGGTCTCCGACGGCAAGAAGGTCACCCTGTGGGACCCGGACCTTGAGCAGGCGACGATCAAGAAGCTGGACGAGCGCCTGACCCAGACCCCGGCCCTGCTGCTGTCGGGCGATGTGTCGAAGATCAGCCAGAGCTTCGACATCACCGCCAAGGAAGCCGGCGGCGTGATCGACTTCACCCTCAAGCCGAAGACCAAGGACACCCTGTTCGACAGCCTGCGCCTGTCGTTCCGCAACGGCCTGGTCAATGACATGCAACTGATCGACAGCGTCGGCCAGCGCACCAACATCCTGTTCACCGGGGTGAAGGCCAACGAAGCGATCCCGGCGTCCAAGTTCAAGTTCGACATCCCCAAGGGTGCCGACGTGATCCAGGAATAACCCCTGAACCCTGTGGGCGAGAGCCCGCAGGATCAACGCCTAGAGGTTTCAACGGTACGTGATGGATCTGTTTCGCAGAGAGCCCCTGGCCCAGCCTTTGGCGGCCCGGTTGCGCGCCACCAACCTGGACGAATACGTCGGCCAGGAGCACGTGCTCGCCCGCGGCAAGCCGCTGCGCGAGGCGCTGGAGCAGGGCGCGCTGCATTCGATGATCTTCTGGGGCCCGCCGGGCGTGGGCAAGACCACCCTGGCGCGGCTGCTGGCGGAAGTCTCGGACGCGCACTTCGAAACGGTGTCGGCGGTGCTGGCCGGGGTCAAGGAGATCCGTCAGGCGGTGGAGATCGCCAAGCAGCAGGCCGCGCAGTACGGCCGGCGCACGATCCTGTTCGTCGATGAGGTGCACCGTTTCAACAAGTCTCAGCAGGACGCGTTCCTGCCGTATGTCGAGGACGGCACGCTGATCTTCATCGGCGCCACCACCGAAAACCCTTCGTTCGAACTGAACAACGCGCTGCTGTCGCGGGCCCGGGTGTATGTGCTCAAGAGCCTGGACGACGCCGCGCTACGCAAACTGGTGCACCGTGCGCTGACCGAGGAGCGGGGCCTGGGCAAACGCCACCTGACCCTCAGCGACGAAGGCTTCCAGATGCTGCTGTCGGCCGCCGACGGCGACGGCCGGCGCCTGCTCAACCTGCTGGAGAACGCCTCGGACCTGGCCGACGACGACAGCGAGATCGGCACCGACCTGCTGCAGAGCCTGCTCGGCGACACCCGCCGGCGGTTCGACAAGGGCGGCGAGGCGTTCTACGACCAGATCTCCGCGCTGCACAAGTCGGTGCGCGGCTCCAACCCCGACGGCGCGCTGTACTGGTTCGCGCGGATGATCGACGGCGGCTGCGATCCGCTGTACCTGGCCCGGCGCGTGGTGCGCATGGCTAGCGAAGACATCGGCAACGCCGACCCACGTGCACTGAGCCTGTGCCTGGCGGCGTGGGACGTGCAGGAGCGCCTCGGCAGCCCCGAAGGCGAACTGGCGGTGGCCCAGGCCATCACCTACCTGGCCTGCGCGCCGAAAAGCAACGCGGTGTACATGGGCTTCAAGGCCGCGATGCGCGCCGCCGCCGAGCACGGTTCGCTGGAAGTGCCGCTGCACCTGCGCAACGCGCCGACCAAGCTGATGAAGCAGTTGGGCTACGGTGACGAATACCGTTACGCCCACGACGAGCCGGACGCCTATGCCGCCGGCGAAGACTATTTCCCCGAAGCGCTCGAGCCGATTCCGTTGTACCAGCCGGTGCCCCGTGGCCTGGAGCTGAAGATCGGCGAAAAGCTCAAGCACCTCGCCCAACTCGACCGGCTGAGCCCACGCCAGCGGAGAAAACCGTGATTCCAGCGATCGTTGCAGTCTCCATCGGCGGCGTCGCCGGCACGCTGCTGCGCTTCGCCGCCGGCAATTGGGTCAACGCCAACTGGCCGCGGCACTTCTATACCGCGACGCTGGCCGTTAATATCGTGGGCTGTCTTTTGATCGGCGTGCTGTACGGCCTGTTTTTGATACGCCCGGAGGTGCCTTTCGAGGTGCGTGCCGGGTTGATCGTCGGCTTCCTCGGAGGGCTGACGACCTTTTCATCCTTTTCACTGGATACGGTGCGCCTGCTGGAAAGCGGGCAGGTGCCGCTGGCCTTGGGCTATGCGGCGCTCAGCGTATTCGGCGGGCTGCTCGCCACCTGGGCCGGCCTGTCCCTGACCAAACTTTGACAACGAGAGACCGACATGCTCGATTCCAAACTGTTACGTAGCAACCTTCAGGACGTAGCGGACCGCCTGGCTTCCCGTGGCTTTGCCCTGGACGTCGCGCGCATCGAAGCGCTGGAAGAACAGCGCAAGGAAGTCCAGACCGAAACCGAAAAGCTTCAGGCTGAACGTAACGCGATCTCCAAGAGCATCGGTCAGGCCAAGCAGCGCGGCGAAGACATCGCACCGCTGATGGCCAATGTCGAGAACATGGGCAGCCAGCTCAACGAAGGCAAGGCTGCGCTGGACAAGATCCAGACCGAGCTGGACGCGATCCTGCTGGGCATCCCCAACCTGCCGCACGAGTCGGTGCCGGTCGGCGAAGACGAAGACGGCAACGTCGAAGTGCGCCGCTGGGGCACGCCGACCGCGTTCGACTTCCCGGTGCAGGACCACGTCGCCCTGGGCGAGAAGTTCGGCTGGCTGGACTTCGAGACCGCCGCCAAGCTGTCCGGCGCACGGTTTGCCCTGCTGCGCGGCCCGATCGCCCGCCTGCACCGCGCCCTGGCGCAGTTCATGATCAACCTGCACGTCACCGAGCACGGCTACGAAGAGGCCTACACCCCGTACCTGGTGCAGGCGCCGGCGCTGCAAGGCACCGGCCAGTTGCCGAAGTTCGAGGAAGACCTGTTCAAGATCGGCCGCGACGGTGAGGCCGACCTGTACCTGATCCCGACCGCCGAAGTGTCGCTGACCAACATCGTCGCCGGCGAGATCGTCGACGCCAAGCAACTGCCGATCAAGTTCGTCGCCCACACCCCGTGCTTCCGCAGCGAGGCCGGCGCGTCGGGCCGTGATACCCGCGGCATGATCCGCCAGCACCAGTTCGACAAGGTCGAGATGGTGCAGATCGTCGAGCCGTCCAAGTCGATGGAAGCCCTGGAAAGCCTGACCGCCAACGCCGAGAAGGTGCTGCAGCTGCTGCAGCTGCCATACCGCACCCTGGCGCTGTGCACCGGCGACATGGGCTTCAGCGCGGTCAAGACCTACGACCTGGAAGTGTGGATCCCGAGCCAGGACAAGTACCGCGAGATCTCGTCGTGCTCCAACTGCGGCGACTTCCAGGCCCGTCGCATGCAGGCGCGCTTCCGCAACCCGGAAACCGGCAAGCCTGAGCTGGTGCACACCCTGAACGGTTCCGGCCTGGCGGTCGGCCGCACCCTGGTGGCGGTGCTGGAGAACTACCAGCAGGCCGACGGTTCGATCCGCGTGCCGGACGTGCTGAAGCCGTACATGGGTGGCCTTGAGGTCATCGGCTGACATGGACTATCTGCCGCTGTTTCACAACCTGCGCGGCAGTCGTGTGTTGGTCGTCGGCGGGGGGGAGATTGCCTTGCGCAAGTCCCGCCTGCTGGCCGACGCCGGTGCGCTGCTGCGGGTGGTCGCACCTGAAATCGAAGCACAACTGCGTGATTTGGTGACCGCCGGCGGCGGTGAGTGCCTGTTGCGCGGCTACCTCGAAACGGACCTGGACGGCTGCGGGCTGATCATCGCCGCCACCGACGATGAAGCGCTGAACGCGCAGGTCTCCGCCGATGCCCATCGGCGTTGCGTGCCGGTCAACGTGGTGGACGCGCCGGCCCTGTGCAGCGTGATCTTCCCGGCCATCGTCGACCGTTCGCCGCTGATCATCGCGGTGTCCAGCGGCGGCGACGCGCCGGTGCTGGCCCGTCTGATCCGCGCCAAGATCGAAACCTGGATTCCTGCCACCTACGGTCATCTGGCCGGCCTGGCCGCGCGTTTCCGGCATCAGGTCAAAAGCCTGTTTCCGGACGTGCAGCAGCGTCGTGCCTTCTGGGAAGACGTGTTCCAGGGGCCGATCGCCGACCGGCAGTTGGCCGGGCAGGGCGCCGAGGCCGAACGTCTGTTGCAGGCCAAGATCGATGGCGAAGCGGATGTGGCGACCGGTGAGGTGTACCTGGTCGGCGCCGGGCCCGGCGATCCGGACCTGTTGACCTTCCGCGCCTTGCGCCTGATGCAGCAGGCCGACGTGGTGCTGTACGACCGTCTGGTGGCGCCGGCGATTCTCGAGCTGTGCCGCCGTGACGCCGAGCGGGTCTACGTCGGCAAGCGCCGCGCCGATCATGCCGTGCCGCAGGACCGGATCAACCGGCAACTGGTGGATCTGGCCAAGGCCGGCAAGCGCGTGGTGCGGTTGAAGGGCGGCGATCCGTTCATCTTCGGCCGCGGCGGCGAAGAGATCGAGGAGCTGGCGGCCCATGGCATCCCGTTCCAGGTCGTGCCGGGCATCACGGCGGCCAGCGGTTGCGCGGCCTATGCCGGGATTCCGCTGACCCATCGCGACTACGCGCAGTCGGTGCGTTTCGTCACCGGGCACCTGAAGGACGGTTCCACCGATCTGCCTTGGGCCGACCTGGTCGCGCCGGCGCAGACCCTGGTGTTTTACATGGGGCTGGTGGGGTTGCCGATCATTTGCGAGCAACTGATCAAGCACGGGCGCGGCGCCGACACGCCGGCGGCGTTGATCCAGCAGGGCACCACGGTCAATCAGCGGGTGTTCACCGGCACCCTGGCCGACTTGCCGCACCTGGTGGCGGAGCATGAAGTGCATGCGCCGACCCTGGTGATCGTCGGCGAAGTGGTGCAGTTGCGCGAGAAACTGGCGTGGTTCGAAGGGGCTCAGGGGCAGGTCTGAGCGACCGCGTTGTGCCGATCGCCAGCAGGCTGGCTCCCACAGGGGATTTGTGTCGTTCACGAATCCAATGCGGGAGCCAGCCTGCTGGCGATTGGGGCCCTCAAAAGTTGTTGTGATTCCAGATCCCTTTCCCGTTCAGCCGCGCCCGGTCATGGGCCGCGGTGAAGTCCTGCTCCGGTCCTTTGGGCACGACCCCGGTCGGGTTGATGGTCTTGTGGCTGCCGTAGTAGTGGTGCTTGATGTGCTGGAAATCCACGGTCTCGGCGATTCCCGGCCACTGGTACAGCTCGCGCAGCCAGTTCGACAGGTTCGGGTAGTCGGCGATCCGCCGCAGGTTGCATTTGAAATGGCCGTGGTACACCGCGTCAAAGCGGATCAGGGTGGTGAACAAGCGGATGTCCGCTTCGGTGAGGAACTCTCCCGCCAGGTAGCGGTTGGCGCCCAGTAGCCTTTCCAGGTGATCCAGTTCGGCGAACACATCATCGAACGCCGCTTCATAGGCCTGCTGCGAGGTGGCGAAGCCGGCGCGGTACACGCCGTTGTTGACCGCCGGGTAGATGCGCTCGTTCAGACCATCGATTTCACTGCGCAGGGGCGCCGGGTAGAAGTCAAGGCTGTTGCCGGTCAGCCCGTCGAATTCGCTGTTGAACATGCGGATGATCTCCGCCGATTCGTTGCTGACGATGCGCTTGAGCCGCTTGTCCCACAGCACCGGCACAGTGACGCGGCCGGTGTAGTCGGCGGTGTCTGCGGTGTAGC
Organism: Pseudomonas sp. NPDC089534; assembly: GCF_044749305.1. Taxonomy (NCBI): domain Bacteria; kingdom Pseudomonadati; phylum Pseudomonadota; class Gammaproteobacteria; order Pseudomonadales; family Pseudomonadaceae; genus Pseudomonas; species Pseudomonas sp. NPDC089534. Next base: position 13,052 of record NZ_JBIVHR010000024.1, read on the forward strand.
GCTGGTGCATGAAGTCGAAGCCGTCGAGGCGGTCGCCCGTGGAGCCCAGCGCCTTGTCGAACGTCCAGCCGTTCTCCAGCATCAGCCAACTGACCACCGAGACGTCGATCAGGCTTTCCAGGCCCTTGAGCTTGCGCAGGATCAGCGTGCGGTGGGCCCACGGGCAGGCCAGCGACACATAGAGGTGGTAGCGCCCGGCCTCGGCGGCAAACCCGCCTTCACCGCTGGGGCCGGGGCGGCCGTCGCGGGTGACCCAGTGGCGGCGTTGCGCCTGTTCGCGCCGGAAGGCGCCGTCCTTGTCGCTTTCGTACCATTTGTCCTGCCAGCGGCCATCGACCAGTAAACCCATGTTCAAGACTCCGCAAACCAATGATCGTTGGTGTGGAGTCTATTCCGATGGGTTCGAACAAAAAGCGCAAAGATCGGGCAGCTATGATCGATTAAATCGATTTGTTCCGTGCGGCCCAGTATCGCTCGGCGGTTTCGAAGGCTTGCTCACGGCTCTGGCCCAGACCCCGGAGGGCGAGTGCCATGGTCGACAACAGGGCCATGCGGGCGTAGGTGTCGTCCGACTCGCCGCGCCAGACCGCCTTCAATTGGCTGCTCTCCAGCGACGCCGGTTTGACGTGGCGCTGGGCCGACAAGCGTGGCCATTCTTCGTCCCAGGCCTGGCCGCCGGCGGTGCCGTAGAGGTGACTGTCGGCGTCCGGGTTGATCTCGATTTCGCCGCCGTCGCCCTTGATCACGATGGCCGTGTCGCCGAGCAGGCCGCTGGCCTCGCGGTGCACTGCCTGATAGCCGGGGTGGAAGATGCTCTGCAGGCCGCAGCGGGCGCCCAGCGGATTGAGGATCCGCGCCAGCGAGTGGATCGGCGAGCGCAGGCCCAGGGTGTTGCGCAGGTCGATCATCTTCTGCAGCGGCGCGGCCCAGTCCACCAGCGGCATGAACGCCAGGCCGCCGTTGTCCAGCGCCGAGCCGACCTGCTGCCAGTCGCGGCACAGTGGGATGTCCAGCTCACCCAGCAGCTGTTCGCTGTACAGGCGCCCGGCGGTGTGGGCGCCGCCGCCGTGCATGAAGATGCGCACGCCGTTCTGCGCCAGGCACTTGGCCGCCAGCAGATACCACGGCAGGTGGCGTTTTTTCCCGGCATAGGTCGGCCAGTCCAGGTCGACGGCCAACGACGGGGCCTGCAAGCGTTCGCGCAGGGCCTCGGTGAAGCCGGCCATCTCCTCGGCGCTTTCCTCCTTGTGCCGCAGCAGCATCAGGAAGGCGCCGAGCTGGGTGTCCTCGACCTTGCCGTCCAGCACCATGCCCATGGCCTCGCGGGCTTCGGCGCGGGTCAGGTCGCGGGCGCCGCGCTTGCCTTTGCCCAGGATCCGCACGAACTGGGCGAACGGATGCTCGGCGGGCGTTTCGAGGGTCAGCGCTGGAAAGTCGGTCATAGGCAATTCGTCGGTTTGGGCAGGCCCGCCAGTTTCGCGGCGAGCTTGGCGGGGGTGCCTTTGAACAGGCGGTTCAGGTGCAGGCTGTTGCCCTTGTCCGGGCCCAGCTTCAGGGCGGTGTACTTGATCAGCGGCCGGGTGGCCGGGGACAGCTCGAACTCCGCGTAAAAGGCGCGCAGCAGCTCAAGGATTTCCCAGTGGTCGGGGGTCAGTTCGATGTCTTCGGCGACGGCGAGGGCGCCGGCGACCTCGGCCGACCAGTCGCCCAGGTCCACCAGGAAGCCGTCCTTGTCCAGTTCGATGGCGCGGGCGCCGACGGTCAGGGTCTTCATAGCCAGGTGTTGACCTTGTCGTGGCGCACCGACAGTTCGACGAAGGCCGGGTAATCGATGGCCTCGGCCCACTCCGGAACGTCCAGCCCACGGGCCTGGGCGTCCTCGGTCAGCACGTACAGACTGGCGCGGCGGGCCTGGAGCGCCGCGAACGGCGCGGTGCCGGGTTGCAGGGCATAGGCGGCGTCGCCGCACAGCAGCAGGGCGTCGGCGCTGCCCAGCAGGCGCAGGCAACTGGTCAGGCGTTCGTCGCCGAACGGGGAATGGGACAACACATGCAAGGTCGACATCAGAGCGTGATCACTTGGTCGTAACGGTCAATGAGGGCGGTGATGCGGTCGGCGGCCAAGGGCTGCGCCTCGTCCAGCGACAGATCGCCGAGGCCGCGCAGCGCAGCGCTGTCGGCGCAGTAGAACAGCTCTTCGACGCCGAACATCGGCAACGCCTGCAGGTTGGCGCTCAGGTCCTTCTGCTGCAAGGCCTTGGCGTTCTGCCCGGCGGCCAGCTGCAGCACGCCGTCGTCGAGGAACAGCAGGCCGATCGGCAGATCGAACGCGCCGCCGGCCAGCACGATGTCCAGCGCCTCGCGGGCGGCGGGGCCGGACCACGGCGACTGGCGGCTGATGATCAACAGGGATTTGGCCATGTTCACGCGCCTCCGAAGCAGATCAGGCGGTCGGCGTCCTGCACCGCATCGTGCAGTTGGCCCAGGCCGGACAATTCCCACGGCGCGCTGACGGCCACGGCGTCACGCTGGTAGCGGCCGGCCTCTTCGGCGTTCAGCACGCCACGGCGCAGGGCGGCGGCGATGCACACCACGCCGTCCAGCTGCTGCTCGGTGATGAAGGCGCGCCACTGCTTGGGCAGGTCTTGCTCGTCCTGCGGGGTGACCACGCTGTCCGAGGCGTTGTGCACGCCGTCCTGGTAGAAAAACAGCCGGACGATCTCATGCCCGCCGGCCAGCGCCGCCTGGGCGAACAGCAGGGCACGGCGCGAGGAGGGCGCATGGGCGGCGGAAAACAGCGCGATGGCGAACTTCATGACGGACTCGATCAGCGAAACTGCGGCCATGATAAAGCTTTCTCGGCGGAGCGGCGAAGCGGATGTTGCCGCAAGCGCCGAGCGTGTCAGCGCGGCATGTAGCCCAGTTGCCAGCGGCGGGGAATTTTCAGGGCGACCACCCCGAGCACGCCGGCCAGCAGGGCGCTGACGAACAAGGCCTGCAGGCCCAGTTGACGCTCCAGCAGCGCGCCGAAAATAGCACCGACGAACATCCCGGTCCACGGCACCAGTTGCACCCGCCAGCCGTTGCGCCGTTCGCCCAGCAGCCAGCGTCCCAGCCCACGGCCGAACCGTGACAATGCTCCGGTGACGTAGGTCAGCCCCACCGGCAGCCCGTTCACTTCCTCCACGCAGGCGTTGAGCATGCCCATGGCGGTGATCGCCGCCAGCAGGGCCGGCAACTGCTGCTCGAACGGCCAGGCCGCGGCGGTGCAGAGCAGCGCGGCGATGCACAGCAGCAACGGCAGTGCCCGGCGCCCGCTCAGCCGGCTGACGATGACGCCGAGGGCATTGCCCAGGACGAACGTGGCGACCAGGATCGACAGGCGCAAGGTCAGGCCCAGGTCGCCGTCGCTGATCGCCACCGCCAGGCGGGTCGTGTTGCCGCTCATGAACGAGACGAAGTCGCCGCTGGCCATGAAGCCGATGGCGTCGGTCATGCCGGCCAGCACCGACAGGCAGGCGACCAGCGTCAGGCCGACGCGCCCGCGCCATTTCTGGGTGTGCAGGTGACCGGGGCTGGCGCGGTGGGTGGTGGCGGACGGCAGCATGGGCGGGTTCCTGGCCGGGTTCCTGGGTGGGGAAACACGGTTTTACTCCATAGCGCGAGGGTTGTCGCGCCGCCCGATGCGGTAAAGCTGAACGAAACCTTGCCGGGCAGTGATACAGTCCGTTCTTTTTTGAATGAGCGAATGCAATGCGAATGCTGACGGTGGCGCTGGCGGTGACCCTGCTGGCCGGTTGCGCGGGATCGGTGATGGAAGACGCCCGCACCCGAACTCCCTACAAGACCCTGACCTCGGAAAAGCCCGGCAAGGACGTGGCGCGGTGCGTGCAGTTCTCCTGGCAGGACGAGGCGGTGTTCGGCGTGGACGCAGCGGCTTATCTGGAGCCGGGCAAGCAGGGCGCCACGACCGTGTACACGCGTTCGGCGGAATCGTTTGTCGATGTGATCAGCGATGCGTCGGGCACCACGCTCAACTACTACGCGCAAAAGGACGACTTCGTCGCCAAGCGCCGGCTGGCGGCGTTGGCGACCTGTCTGTAGGCCGGGTTGAGGCGGTGACTGCCCGGGCCTCTTCGCCGGCAAGCCCCACATTGGATCTGTGTCGCGCACCTGTCCCTGCGGGAGCCGGCCTGCCGGTTCAGTCCTTCAACCGCTTCTGAAAGAACAGCCGCTTGTGCCCCGGCGGATAGTCCGCCAGTTCACCGAACTCGCTGTAGCCGAGCTTGCGGTAGAACACCGGCGCCTGGAAATCGAAGGTGTCGAGCCAGACCCCGATGCAGCCTTTCTCCCGCGCCAGGTCCTCGGCCATACCCATCAGTTTCGAACCGATGCCTTGGCCGCGCCCCTCCTCGGGCACGGACAGCAGATCGACGAACAGCCATTGGCAGACAAAGCGGCCATAGAGCCCGCCCTGGATCGTGCCACGGTCGTCGCGCACCAGCAGGGTCAGCGGGGTGGAGGGAGCGATGCCGGCCTGGGCGACGTTGTAGGCGTGCAGCGGCGCCAGGATGGCCAGGCGTTCTTCTTCCGTGTCGTTTTGCGACAGTTCGATTCGCAGGTTCATGTGCAACTTCCTTTTGGCAACGAAGGCGCAGCCTAACCCGGCGAACGCCTTTGATCCATCCCGCCGCAAATTCTTGAACCGTCGTTCCCGCGCCGGGGTCTAGCCCTTGTAGGCGCCCATTCGGGTCGCGATTGCCGAGGACCGTCCATGAACATCTTTGAAGCCCTGCGCGAAAGCCATGACCGTCAACGCCGCTACGCCCGGTCGCTGATCAGGACCCGCGGCGACACCCCCAAAAGGGCCGAGGCCTACAAGCGGCTCAAGGACGAGCTTCAGGCCCATGAAACGGCGGAGGAGCGCTGCTTCTATGTGCCGCTGATGGCGTTCGACGGCGGGGTCGACCTGAGCCGGCATGCCATCGCCGAACACCACGAAATGGACGAGATGATGGAGGCGCTCGACGGCACCGAGATGTCCAGCCCCGCTTGGCTGGCAATGGCCAGGAAGCTGGCGGACAAGGTGCACCACCATCTGGAGGAGGAAGAGCAGAAATTCTTCCAGATGGCGGGCAAGCTGCTGGGCGAGAAACAGAAGACGCAGCTCGCCGGCCAGTACGAAAAGGAATACGAGGCGCAAATGCCTTGACCCGCAAATGCCGGATTTCGTGCCTTTGGCGTGTAGGCGTTTTGCTACAGGTCGGGTACGCACTCGTGCAATAAGCTGTATATCCATCCAGTATTTATTGGCGATTGCCGCAGAATGCCCGTTCGCTGCGACAAATCCGCCGATGGACAAAAAATCCCCCTCCGTTAGCTTGAAGGCCTCTCCTCGGGAAGGAGAGTTCTTAAATCAATGGAGTGAACAACATGAACCAAGCAACCCCTGAAACCCAACTGCGACACGGTCGCGTCACCTCTCCGGCCAGCCGTGGTTCGGTGGCCATCGAACAAGGCCTGCTGGGCGGCTGGCAGGTCAACGAAATGGAAGGCGGCAAGAACTTCCCGGCACTGGCGGCCGGCCCGTTTCCCGCGCCGTTCGGCACGGACAACCCGAGCGTCGTGCCGCCGGCCGACGGCCACATCCTCAGCGGCGGCAAGGATGACGCCCGCGACTGCGTGAACTTCACCGACGAGGAAATGAGCAAGAAGCTCGGCCGTCCGTTCACCTGGCCGCTGCTCAACGTCACGCCGGGCCAGACCCTGGAGATCAAGTGGGAGTACACCGCCCCGCACACCACCCGCGGCTACCGTTGGCTGATCACCAAGGACGGCTGGGATCCGAAGACCCGCATCACCCGTGCGCAACTGGAGGCGCAACCGTTCTTCGAGGACTTCTACCCTCAGGTTCCGTACTACAGTCATGCGGGCGAACTGAAGGCCAAGGTCAACCATTCGGTGAAACTGCCGGCCAACAAGAAGGGGCGTCACGTGATCGTCCTGATGTGGATCGTCGCCAACACCGGCAACGCCTTCTATCAGGCCTTCGACGTCGACTTCAAATAAGTCCGCGCCAACCGACCCACACGTTCTGAAGGATTAGAACATGTCGAACATTGACTTCACCCTGTTGCACAACCAGGCAGGCGACGCGGCGTCGCTGATGCCGAGCATCGCCGGCAAGAAGATCCTCATGGGCTTCTGGCACAACTGGCCGGCGGGGCCGAGCGACGGCTACCGGCAAGGGCAGTTCGCCAACATCGCGTTGGAAAACGTATCCAAAGAGTACAACGTGGTCGCCGTGGCCTTCATGAAGGGCAACGGCATCCCGACCTTCAAGCCCTACAACGTCTCCGACGCCGAGTTCCGCCGCCAGGTCGGCGTGCTCAACAGCCAGGGGCGGGCGGTGCTGATCTCCCTGGGCGGCGCCGATGCGCACATCGAGTTGCGCGCCGGCCAAGAACAGCCGCTGGCCAACGAAATCATCCGTCTGGTGGAAACCTACGGCTTCGACGGGCTGGACATCGATCTTGAACAGAGCGCGATTGATTTCGCCGCCAACAAGACTGTCCTGCCGGCGGCGCTGAAACTGGTCAAGGACCACTACGCAGGCCAGGGCAAGCACTTCATCATCAGCATGGCGCCGGAGTTTCCGTACCTGACCGCCAACGGCAAGTACGTCGGCTACCTGCAAGCGCTGGAAGGCTACTACGACTTCATCGCCCCGCAGTTCTACAACCAGGGCGGCGACGGGGTCTGGGTGCCGGAGGCCAACAACGGCAACGGCGCGTGGATCGCGCAGAACAACGATGCGATGAAGGAGGACTTCCTTTATTACCTGACCGAAAGCCTGGTGACCGGCACCCGCGGGTTCACCAAGATCGCGGCGGACAAGTTCGTCATCGGCCTGCCGGCCAACGTCGATGCCGCCGCCACCGGTTATGTGATCGACAAGACCGCGGTCGGCAACGCCATGAAGCGGCTGGCCATCAAAGGGCATCCGATCAAGGGGCTGATGACCTGGTCGGTGAACTGGGACAACGGCATCAGCAAGGACCGGGTGCCGTACAGCTGGGAGTTCAGCCGCCGTTACGGGCCGCTGATCCATGGCGCCAAGCTGTCTGAGCACGCGTCGGACGACATGACGGTCGACATCGGCCAACAGCAGTAAGCGAACAGAAAGCCCGGTAGCGCTGCCGGGCTTTTTTTCGTCCGTGGGCAACGTCTTTTCGCCTACCATGGGCGTCCTTCAAGGACACAAGGGTCAGGCGTCATGTCCAACACGGCCGAACGGGTCAAATTCATCGATACGCAGGTGTTGTCCCACGATTGGTATCTGCTGAAGAAAATCACCTTCGACTACCGGCGCAACAACGGTGACTGGCAGCGTCAGACCCGTGAGGTCTACGACCGCGGCAACGGCGCCGCGATCCTGCTGTTCAACCGCGAAAAGCGCACAGTGGTGCTGACCCGGCAGTTTCGTCTGCCGGTGTTCGTCAACGGCCATGACGGTCTGCTGATCGAAGTGGCCGCCGGGCTGCTCGAAGGGGCGGCGCCGGAGCAGCGCATCCGCGCCGAAGCCGAAGAGGAAACCGGCTACCGTGTGCACGACGTGAGGAAAGTGTTCGAGGCCTACATGAGCCCGGGTTCGGTGACCGAGAAACTGCACTTTTTCGTCGCCGAATACGATTCGGCTTCGAAGGTCGGCGCCGGCGGCGGCCTGGAGGATGAGACCGAAGAGCTGGAGGTGCTGGAGTGGCGCTTCGACGAGGCGCTGGCGGCCTTCCACCGTGGTGAGATCTGCGACGCCAAGACCATCATGCTGTTGCAGTATGCGGCGATGAACGACCTCTTCTCCGCCTGAGCGGCGCAGGTGTGGCGGGCTCCTTGGTGGTGGAGTCCCTGTGGCGGGGGAGCTTGCTCCCGCTCCGGTGCGCAGCGCCGGCAAGGTACTCGCCCATTCCGGAAAAACCGGGCCCGCTGCGCAGCCCGGCGGGAGCAAGCTCCCTCGCCACATTGAGAGCATCCGCAGCGCGACAGTGGGCCGATCACTGAATACAGACGGTCAGAACAGCTCCCCCGTTCGGCCGGCCTCGGCCCATCGGCAACCCTCAAGTTTCAGCAGCCGTTCCTTGGCCTCCAGCCCACCGGCGAACCCCGTCAGTTTGCCCGACGCGCCGATCACCCGATGGCACGGCGCAACGATCGAGATCGGATTGCGTCCGTTCGCCGCGCCCACTGCCCGCACCGCGCTGGGGTGGCCGATCTGCTCGGCGATCTGGCTGTAGGTGCGGGTCTCGCCGAAGGGAATGGTCAGCAGCGCGGCCCAGACCCTTTTCTGGAAGTCGGTGCCGGCGAAATCCAGCTCCAGCTCGAAGCGGTTCCGGGTGCCGGCGAAATATTCCTGCAGCTGCTGCGCGGTCCTGAGCAGCACCGGGTTGTCCGGCGCCTCGGCCATCGGCCCCAGGCGCACCCGGCCGGGCTTGTCGTTTTCCCAGAGGATGGCCGCCAGTCGCTGGCCGTTCGCGACCAGCTTCAGTTCGCCGACCGGCGAGGGCAGGGTGATGAACGTGTAGGCCATGGGGACGGACTCCGGGTGGTGACGGAAACAGCGCACAGCATACGGCGTGTTCCGGGAGGCGCAAATCGCAATCGCGGCCATACTGCTTGTGGCTCTTGCAGCGCTTCTCCCTGCTTTCCTGAAAAACCTAATAACAAGAAGGGACCGACCCATGAAGTACGAACCTTTTGCCAAGACCCTGATCGCGACCTCCCTGACCCTGACCTGCCTCATGGCCCATGCCGCTTCGGTGGCCCCGGTGGCGGCGGAGAACGGCATGGTGGTCACCGCCCAGCACCTGGCCACCCATGTGGGCGTCGATGTGCTGAAGAACGGCGGCAACGCGGTGGATGCGGCGGTCGCCGTCGGTTACGCGCTGGCGGTGGTTTACCCCGCGGCGGGCAACCTGGGCGGCGGCGGTTTCATGACCATTCAGCTGGCGGACGGGCGCAAGACCTTCCTCGACTTCCGGGAAAAGGCACCCCTGGCCGCCACCGCGAACATGTACCTGGACAAGGACGGCAACGTCATCCCGGACCTGAGCACCCGCGGCCATCTGGCGGTCGGCGTGCCGGGCACGGTGTCGGGCATGGAGCTGGCGCTGAAGAAGTACGGCACCAAGCCGCGCAATGAGATGATCGCCCCGGCCATCAAGCTGGCCGAGGACGGGTTCGTGCTGGAGCAGGGCGACGTCGAGCTGCTGGAGTACGCCACCGATGTGTTCAAGAAGGACATGCGCGACTCCGGCTCTATCTTCCTCAGCAACGGCGAGCCGATGCAGGTCGGGCAGAAGCTGGTGCAGAAGGATCTGGGCAAGACCCTGCGCACCATCTCCGAAAAAGGCGCCGACGGTTTCTACAAGGGCTGGGTGGCCGACGCCATCGTCACCTCAAGCCAGGCCAACAAGGGCATCATCACCCAGGCCGACCTGGACAAGTACAAGACCCGCGAACTGGCGCCGGTGGAGTGCGACTACCGCGGCTACCACGTGATCTCGGCGCCGCCGCCCAGTTCCGGCGGGGTGGTGATCTGCCAGATCATGAACATTCTCGAAGGCTATCCGATGAAGGACCTGGGCTTCCATTCGGCCCAGGGCATGCACTACCAGATCGAAGCCATGCGCCACGCCTATGTGGACCGCAACAGTTACCTGGGCGACCCGGACTTCGTGAAGAACCCCATCGAGCACCTTTTGGACAAGAACTACGCGACCAAGCTGCGCGACGCCATCGCGCCGCAGAAGGCCGGCGTGTCCGCCGAACTCAAGCCGGGCGTGGCGCCCCATGAGGGCAGCAACACCACCCACTATTCGATCGTCGACAAGTGGGGCAACGCCGTGTCGGTGACCTACACCCTCAACGACTGGTTCGGCGCCGGCGTGATGGCCAGCAAGACCGGGGTGATCCTCAACGATGAGATGGACGACTTCACCTCCAAGGTCGGCGTGCCGAACATGTACGGCCTGGTGCAGGGCGAGGCCAATGCCATCGCGCCCGGCAAGGCGCCGCTGTCGTCGATGAGCCCGACCATCGTCACCAAGGACGGCAAGGTGGTGATGGTGGTGGGCACGCCGGGCGGCAGCCGGATCATCACCGCGACCCTGCTGACCATGCTCAACGTCATCGACTACGGCATGGGCCTGCAGGAAGCGGTGGATGCGCCGCGGTTCCACCAGCAGTGGATGCCGGAGCAGACCAACCTCGAAGACTTCGCCGCCAGCCCCGACACCAGGAAGATCCTCGAAAGCTGGGGCCACAAGTTCGCAGGTCCGCAGGACCCCAACCACATCGCGGCGATCCTCGTCGGCGCGCCGTCACTGGGCGGCAAGCCGGTGGGCAAGAACCGCTTCTACGGCGCCAACGACCCGCGGCGCAACACCGGGTTGTCATTGGGTTACTGAGGCGCGTAAATAGGGGGCGGACGCTTGTCCGCCCCTGTCTCACGGATCGATCAAGGAAGGCCTGCCATGTCCACCGCATTGCTGATCATCGACGTCCAGCGCGCCCTGTGCTCGGGCCAATACGAGTGCTACGACATCCACCGCGTCATCGACACCCTCAACGGCCTCAGCGCCCGCGCCCGCAAGGCCGGGGTGCCGGTGGTGTTCATCCAGCACGAAGAGGAGGGCGACCTGCTGGCCCACGGCAGCGAAGGCTGGCAACTGGCGGACGGCCTACAGACCGCGCCGGGCGACCTGTACGTGCGCAAGACCACCCCGGACTCGTTCTACCAGACGCCGCTGCAGAAGCTGATCCCCAAGGAAGACTTCGACCGGTTGGTGATCGGCGGCCTGCAGACCGATTACTGCGTCAACGCCACCGTGCGCCAGGCGCATCAACTGGGCTACGACGTGGTGCTGGCGGCCGACGCCCACTCCACCGTGGACAACGGCAGCATGAGCGCCGAAGACATCATCGCCGAACACAACAAGGACCTGGCCCACTTGAGCGGTTCGGTGGCGAGGATCGACGTCACGCCGGCGGCGCAGATCACCTTCTGACCCGCCGTGCAGCCTTCCCTGTAGGAGCGGGCATGCCCACGCCGGCCTGCGCAACGGGCCCGGTTTTTCTGGAGTGGGCGAGGATCTTGCCGGCGCTGCGCACCGGAGCGGGAGCAAGCTCCCTCGCCACACCGACCCGGTGACCGGCGATGCCAAGACCGCTTGAGCCCTTGTGGCGAGCGAGCTTGCTCGCGCTGGCCTGCGCAGCGGGCCCGCCGCCTCAGGTGGCGAACATCAACCGGCGCACAGGGGCCGCCGGCTCGCGCACCACACCGCCCAGCACCAGCCGCGTGACGGTGTCCGCCGCCGCGGCATAGTCCTCGTCCCGTGGCACTTCGCGCCCGGTGATGCACCCCATCTGCCAGCCGATGTTGGTGTAGGTGCGGGTCGCCGACCAGATGAACAGCATCAGGTGCTCGGGATCCACCGGGGCCAGCAGGCCGCGGTCGATCCAGCTGCGCAGGCACTCGACGTTGCGCCTCGCTTCGGCGTGCAGCAGGTCGCGGCACTCGTGCGGCAACTGCGGGCCGCCGAGCAGCAGTTCGCCGCTGAATACCCTGGCGATGGCCGGGTGCTCGCGGGCGATGTGGATCCGCGCCGCCACATAGGCCCGCAGGCCGATCAGCGGATCGTCGCTCTCGCGCAGCACCGCCGAGGCTTCCAGCAGCGGTTCGACGAAACCCAGCAGCACCTTGGCGTAGAGGTTTTCCTTGGTCTGGAAGTAGTAATACAGGTTGGCCTTGGGCACGCCGGCGCGGGCGGCGATGTCGCGGGTCTGGGTGGCGTCGAAACCCTTGGCGGCGAATTCTTCGCTGGCGGCGGCGAGGATCAGTTGCTCGTTGCGTTGACGGATGCTGCTCATGGAAGGCACGGCGGAGTCTGGCGGTTTCGGGTTCGCAATATACAAAACTATATAGCGATGAAGCCAGCAGACTCGACGGACAACGCTATGCTGTGCCGATCCACTCGATCCGGGAAACGTCCACATGACCCTTCGCACCTTGCGCGCCGATGCCTCTCACCTCGACGCGGTGGCCGCGCTGTTCGATGCCTACCGCGGCTTCTACGGCCAGCCGTCCGATCTGACGCAGTCGCGGGCGTTCATCGCCGAGCGCCTGGCCGTCGGCGAATCGGCGATCTTCATCGCGCAGGACGCCGACGGCCAGGCGCTGGGCTTTGTGCAGCTGTACCCGTCGTTTTCGTCCATCGACGCCCACCGCACCTGGCTGCTCAGCGACCTGTTCACCACCCCGGCCGCCCGTGGCCGTGGAGCAGGAAGGCTGCTGATGAACACGGCGCGGGACTTTGCTGTGCAGAGCGGGGCCAAAGGCCTGGTGCTGGAAACCGCCACCGACAACTTCACCGCCCAAGGCCTGTACGAGTCGCTGGGCTGGGTGCGCGACACCGGTTACTTCACCTACACCCTCGACCTGCGCAAGGGCTGAACCGGTCACTCGGCCAGCAGCCGCTCGATCTGCGCCAGTTCCCAGGTGCTCAGCAGGCTGACCGGGTCGGTGCCGAAGCGCTGCGAGGTGTCGAGCCGCCAGGCCCGGCCATCCGCGCTGCGGCATTCGAGGCAATGCAGCAGTCGCGGCCCGTCGAGGTCGAGCGCCAGACGCCAGCCGTCGATATCGACCGTGACCCGCGCCGACCCGCACGGCTCATCGGTGCGCCGTAACGGACACACGCCCAGCGCGGCATCGCGCAGGCGCTGGCAGACTTCCCGGGCGTTCAACGGGGTGGGCATGACGGGCTCTCGGTCAACGGAACAGGCGCGCCAGCTTAGAGCGCCCGGCGGCGGTTGTCAGCGTCCGCTGGTTTGCCTGCGGGCACTTGCGTAACATCCGCAGCCCTGTTTTTTCCGTCGACCCCGTATCAGGTTAGCCATGAAACCGAAACGTCTGCGCGCCGATGTCCTGGCCGGACTCACCACCTCGTTCGCCCTGCTGCCCGAATGCATCGCGTTTGCGCTGGTGGCCCACCTCAATCCGCTGATGGGCCTGTACGGCGCGTTCATCATCTGCACGCTGACCGCGCTGTTCGGCGGGCGGCCGGGCATGGTGTCCGGGGCGGCCGGTTCGATGGCGGTGGTGATCGTCGCGCTGGTGGTGCAGCACGGCGTGCAGTACCTGCTGGCCACGGTGCTGCTCGGCGGTCTGGTGATGATGGCGTTCGGGCTGCTGCGCCTGGGCAAGCTGGTGCGGATGGTGCCGCACCCGGTGATGCTCGGCTTCGTCAACGGCCTGGCGATCATCATCGCGCTGGCGCAGCTGGAGCATTTCAAGGACGGCGAACACTGGCTCAGCGGCGCGCCGCTGTACCTGATGGCCGGGCTGGTGGGGCTGACCATGGCCATCGTCTACCTCCTGCCGCGCCTGACCCGCGCGGTGCCGCCGGCGCTGGCGGCGATCCTCGGCGTGGGCGCGCTGGTGTACCTGCTGGGCCTGCCGACCCGCACCCTCGGCGACATGGCGCACATCGCCGGCGGCCTGCCGGCCCTGGCGCTGCCGGATATCCCGTGGGATCTGGAGACCCTGCGCATCATCGCGCCGTACGCGGTGCTGATGGCGCTGGTCGGCCTGCTGGAAACCCTGCTGACCCTCAACCTCACCGACGAAATCACCGAGACCCGCGGCTACCCGGACCGCGAATGCGTGGCGCTGGGGGCGGCGAACATGGTGTCGGGGGCGTTCGGCGGCATGGGCGGCTGCGCCATGATCGGCCAGACCGTGATCAACCTCAGCTCCGGCGGGCGCGGGCGTGTGTCCGGGGTGGTGGCCGGGGTGGCGAACCTGCTGTTCATCCTGTTCCTGTCGCCGATGATCGAGCGCATTCCGCTGGCGGCGCTGGTGGGGGTGATGTTCGTGGTGTCGCAGCAGACGTTTGCCTGGGCCTCCTTGCGGGTGGTGAACAAGGTGCCGCTCAACGATGTGCTGGTGATCATGGCGGTGACGGTCATCACCGTGTTCACGGACCTGGCCACCGCCGTGATGTGCGGCATCGTCATCGCCGCGCTCAACTTCGCCTGGCAGCAGGCCCGCGAGCTGTACGCCGATGCGCATCTGGAGGCCGACGGCAGCAAGCTCTACCGGCTGCACGGCACGCTGTTCTTTGCCTCGACCACGCCGTTCCTCAACCAGTTCGACCCGGCCGGCGATCCGTCGCGGGTGACCCTGGATTGCCGCCACCTGAGCTTTGTCGACTACTCGGCCATCGCCGCGCTGAAGACCCTGCGCGAACGCTACGCCAAGGCCGGCAAGCAATTGCAGGTGTTTCACCTGTCGGAGCGCTGCAAGAAACTGCTCAAGCGCGCCGGGGTGGAGCACGTTTGAGCAGGTGGGAGAGGGTGGTGCATGTCTGCGGACACCGCTGAACCCTGTGCCATTTTGCGGAAACTGCTGAACCCTGTGGGAGCTGGCTTGCCAGCGATGAGGCCGGAACAGGCAATATCTTGGGTGGCTGACAGGCCGCTATCGCTAGCAAGCTAGCTCCCACAGGATTTGTGGTGGCCTGTCATTTCTGCGGATGCCGCTGAATCCTGTGGGAGCTGGCTTGCCAGCGATGGGGCCGGCACAGGCAACATCTTGGGTGGCTGACAGACCGCTATCGCCAGCAGGCTGGCTCCCAC
>NZ_JBIVHR010000024.1:27838-56753 GCF_044749305.1 Pseudomonas sp. NPDC089534
GCAACATCTTGGGTGGCTGACAGACCGCTATCGCCAGCAGGCTGGCTCCCACAGGATCGGTGGGAGCCGGCCATTTATGCGGACACCGCTGAACCCTGCGGGAGCCGGCAGGCCTCAGATGGCGGGGAAGTCGATGTCGGTCAGCGCCACGTTGTTGAGGTAGTTGGTCAGGGTCTGCACGGCGACGAGGGCGACCGTTTCGATGATTTGCTTGTCGTCGATGCCGGCGGCGCGGGCGGCGGCGATTTGTTCGTCGCTCAACTGGCCGCGGGTCTCGGTCAGTTGGCGGGCGAGGGCGGCGAAGGCGTTCAGCCGGCCGTGGCGCGCCTGGGCGATGTCCTCGGCCGACAGCCCGGCCTTGCTGGCGAACAATGTATGGGCGCTCAGGCAGTAGTCGCAGCCGTTGACCTGCGAGGTGGCCAGGTACACCGCTTCTTTCTCCTTGGCGCTGAGCGAGGTCTTGCCCAGGATGGCGGAGGCTTGCAGGTAGGTGTCCAGCGCCACGGGCGCCTTGGCCAACGTCGTGAACACATTGGGCAGGAAGCCGATTTTCTTCTGCACGCCTTCCAGCACGGTGCGGGTGGCGTCGGCGGCGGTGTCGAGGCTGATCGGGGTGATGCGGCTCATGATGAATCTCCGAATGTCCGGTGCGGAGTGCGCCGGGGATGGAGCTCATGTTAGGGAGCGCGGCTGGTGCTTTGGGTGCGAATCGTCGAGGATATGCGGCAGATCGTCCAAACCCGTCGCCGAGGATGCCGTCATGGATCGCCTCTCCACCTTGCTCACCCACTTCGGCGTCAATGCCGGCACGTTCCACAGCGGCGCGTTCTGCGGCGTCAGCGCCTACGGCGGCGAACAGGCGTGCGGCCATGTGCACCTGCTGCAGGCCGGCGAGGTGCTGCTCAAGCCCGGCAATGACCCTGAGCTGACGCTCAACGAACCGACCCTGATTTTCTTCCCCCGGCCCTTGGCCCACCGACTGTTCGCCGACGAATCGATGGGCACGCAACTGGTGTGCGCCTCGCTGACGTTCGACGGCGGCTCCGGCAACGCGCTGGCGTCGGCCCTGCCGGACTACCTGGTGCTGAAGCTCACCGACATCCCGGAGCTGGGCAGCACGCTGGCGTGGCTGTTCAAGGAAGCCTTCGACGGGCATTGCGGGCGTGAAGCGGTGATGGACCGGCTGTTCGAGCTGCTGGTGATCCTGCTGCTGCGCTACCTCATCAGCCGGCGCGACCAGCAACCGGGCATGATGGCCGGGCTGGCCGATCCAAGGCTGTCGCGGGCGTTGGGGCTGATGCACGACGAGCCGGCCCGGGCCTGGAGCGTGGCCGAGCTGGCGGCGGCCGCCAACCAGTCCCGCGCCGGGTTCGCCGAGCATTTTCGCCGGGTGGTGGGGCAGACGCCGCTGGACTACCTGTTGAGCTGGCGGATCAGCCTGGCGCAGAAGCGCCTGCGCGAGGGCCGGCCGATTGCGCTGATCGCCGAAGAGGTCGGCTATGAAAGTCCGTCGGCGCTGGCCCGGGCGTTCCGGCGCAAGACCGGGCAAAGCCCGAGGCAGTGGAAGGCCGACGCCCGCTGAGGGCTAGCGGGCGAACTTCTTCGCCCCGGCCACGCACAGGATCACCCCCAGCGTCACGGCCAGCATGCCCAGGCTGACCTGTTCATGCACCAGCGTCGCGGCCAGCGCCAGGCCGAAGAACGGCTGCAGCAACTGCAGTTGCCCGACGGCGGCGATCCCGCCCTGGGCCAGCCCGCGATACCAGAACACAAACCCGATCAGCATGCTGAACAGCGACACGTAGGCCAGGCACGTCCAGGCCGTGACGCTGATGCCGGAGAACGAGTCGGGCATCCGCCACAGGCTCAAGCCCGCCATCGCCGGCAGCGCCAGCACCAGCGCCCAGCAGATCACCTGCCAACCGCCGAGGGTGCGCGACAGTTTCGCGCCTTCGGCGTAACCCAGCCCGCAGGCCAGGATGGCCGCCAGCATCAGCAGGTCGCCGGTGGGCGAGGCGCTCAAGCCTTGCGCCAGCGCGAAACCGACCACCAGCGCACTGCCCAGCCCCGAGAAGATCCAGAACACCGGACGCGGCCGCTCGCCGCCGCGCAGCACGCCGAACACTGCCGTGGCCAGCGGCAGCAAGCCGACAAACACGATCGAATGGGCCGACGTCACGTATTGCAACGCCAGCGCCGTGAGCAAGGGAAACCCGACCACCACGCCCAGCGCCACGATCAGCAGCGGCCACCACTGGTCGCGTGCCGGGCGCCGTTCGCGGAACAGCCACAGCAGGCACAGCCCCAGCAGGCCGGCGAGGGTGGCGCGGGCCACGGTGAGAAACACCGGGTCGAATTCCAGCACCGCCAGCCGTGTGGCCGGCAATGAGCCGCTGAAAATCACCACGCCAATGAATCCGTTGATCCAGCCGCTGGTCTTCTCCAGGGCGGGGTGGGGCAGGTTCGACGTTCGTTCCATACAGGGTCGCGCTCAAGGTTGGGGGTTGCCTGCGTCGAATCCTATGGCTGAGAATCAAGACAATCAAAGAATTGTCATGGATACAGCCCGGCATGCCCCGATCCCGCTACAAGTCCCTGGTCGATACCTATGCGGCAGACATCCGCTCGGGGCGCCTGGCGCCCGGCACCCGCCTGCCCACCCACCGGCAACTGGCCGCCCGCGAAGGGCTGGCGCTGGTCACCGCCTCGCGGGTGTATGCCGAACTGGAGGCCATGGGGCTGGTGAGCGGCGAGGCCGGGCGCGGCACGTTCGTGCGTGAGACCTCGCTGTCGCCGGGGCAGGGCATCGATCAGAAAGACGTGGCCGTCGGCATGATCGATCTCAACTTCAACTACCCGTCGCTGCCCGGTCAGGCCGATCTGCTGCGCACCGCGTTGCGGCAGTTGGCGTTGTCCGGCGACCTGGAAGCACTGCTGCGCTATCAGCCCCACGCCGGGCGCCAGCACGAACGGGCCTCGGTCGCCCGCCATTTGCGCAGCCGCGGACTGTCGGTCGATGCCGCGCAGGTGCTGATCGTCAACGGTGCGCAGCAGGGGCTGGCGGTGACGCTGATGGCGCTGCTCAAGCCCGGCGATGTCATCGCGGCCGATGCCCTGACCTATTCGGGCTTCAAGGTGCTGGCCGAGGCGCTGCACCTGGAGGTGGTGGCGATTCCGGTCACCGCCCAGGGGCCGGACCTGGCGGCGCTGGACACCCTCTGCCGCAGCCGTCCGGTGCGCGCCGTGTACTGCATGCCGACCCTGCACAATCCGCTGGGGTGGGTGCTGTCCCTGGCGCGGCGCGAGCAATTGGCGGCGATTGCCCGCCGGCATGACCTGACCCTCATCGAAGACGCGGCCTATGCCTTTCTGGCCGACGATGCGCCGCCACCGCTGGCGGTGTTGGCGCCGGAGCGCACGGTGTACGTTTCCGGCCTGTCCAAGAACATCGCCACCGGCCTGCGCGTGGGCTTCATTGCCGCACCGCGGGCCACGGTGCCGGCGCTGGAGCGCATCGTCCGCGCCACCACCTGGAACACCCCCGGCGTGATGACCGCCATCGCCTGCGGCTGGCTGGACGACGGCACGGTCGAGGTGCTGGAGGCGCAGAAACGCAGCGACGCCCAGGCCCGTCAGGCGCTGGCGGTCGAGGTGCTCGAAGGGTTGCCGGTGGTGGGGCACCCCTCGTCCTATTTCCTTTGGCTGCCGTTGCCGGAGGACGCCCGCGCCGACCAGGTGGTGGCCGAACTGATGCGCGGGCAGGTGTCGGTCACCACCGCCGAGCCGTTCACGGTGTCGGCCCACGTGCCCCATGCGATCCGGCTGGCCCTGGGCTCGGTGGACATGGACGTTTTGCGCCAGGCGTTGATCAAGGTCAGGCAGGTGGTGGGCGCTTATCTGTAACGTCCTCGTTGGCCTGAAGCTTGAAGCTTGTGGAGAACCCTCTGCCGCAAACTGCTACCCTTGCGCCGCCCGCCTGGCCTGTCCGGAACCCCGATGAAAAACACCGTCACGCTGACCCTCGCCCTGATCCTCAACACAGCCCTATTGAGCCTGCCTGCCCACGCCGCAGGGGATGCCGAGGCCGGCGCCAAGCTCTTCCCGCGCCTGTGCGGCGGCTGTCACCAGGTGGGGGAGTCCGCCCGCCCCGGATTCGGCCCGCAGCTCAACGGCATCATCGGCCGGGCGGCGGGGACGTCGGCCAACTATGTGTACTCCGAGGCCATGAAAGGCTCGGGCATCACCTGGGACCGCGAGACGCTGACGGCGTACCTCAAGGATCCGAAAGGCGTGGTGCCGGGCACGCGGATGATCTTCTGGGGGCTCAGCGACGAAGAGAAGATCGACAACCTGCTGGCGTACCTGAGCGGCTTCTCAGAGGCATCGGCCGCTCGCCCCTGAACAGGTTTATCCCTGCCGGTTCACCTCGCCGAACGGCACCTGGCACACCACCCGGTTCCGGCCTTCGGCCTTGGCCCGGTACAACTGCCGGTCGGCCCGGGTGACCAGCGCTGCGGGCGTGTTGTCGGCCGGGTCCGCCAGGCCGACGCCGATGCTGACGGTGATCTGGCCGACCACCGGGAAGTGCGCCTCGGCGACGGCAGCGCGGATCTTTTCGGCGACGATGTCCGGGGTGTCCGGCTTGGCGATCTCCGGCAGCAGCACGGCGAACTCCTCGCCGCCGTAGCGGGCCACGAAATCGGTGGCGCGGGTGGAGGTCTGGATGAGCTGCGCCAGTTGCCGCAGCACGTCGTCGCCGACGGCGTGCCCGTGGGTGTCGTTGGTGCGCTTGAAGTGGTCGGCGTCGATCAGCAGCAAGGCGAACGGGCGGCCGGTGCGGCGGAACAGCAGGCTGTATTCGGTGAGTTTTTCGTCGAAGCGGCGGCGGTTGTGGACACCGGTCAAGGCATCGTGGGTCGCCAGCTTCAGCAGTTCGGCGTTGGCCTGGGTGAGGGCGGCGGTGCGCAGGGCGACCGTGGCTTCCAGCGAGGCGTTGGCCTGCTGCAGTTCGCGTTCCTTGCCGAGCAGGGAGCGGGTCATGGCGTCGATGGACTGGCCGAGCTGGGCGATCTCCAGCACCGGGTGCTGCAGCGCGAAGCGCACGCCGGACTCGTGGTTCTGCACCTGCCGGGCCGAGCGCGCCAAGTGTTCGATCGGACGGCTCAGGTACAGCGCCAGGGAATGGCCGACCAACGCGAACCCGACGGCGGCGATGCCGCCCAGCAACAGCAGTTTGTAGAACAGCGAGCGCGCCGGCTGCAGGGCGGTGTCCAGCGGCTGGCGCACGGCGATCGACCAGGACAGCGCGGTGCTGGCGGGGGTCGGCACCGTGACCTGGGCGGTCAGGTAACCGTTGGCGGCGATCCAGCCGGGTGAGGCGGGATCGGTGGGCGCCAGTTGCTGGCCGACCAGCGCTTCGGGGTACAGCACCTTGCCGTCGTGGTCGATGATCAGCGCCTCGATGTCCGGCGCCGCATCCTTGTGCGAGACCGCCGATTCGACGATCCGCGTCACCCAGCTCCAATGGGCGTGGGCACCGAGGACGCCGATCACCCGGCCGTCGGCGTTGTGGATCGGCGCGGCGAAATCGATGAAGCGCAGCGGTTCGCCGTTCGGCAGGCCCGGCAGCAGTTTGGCCAGCAGCACGGCCTCGTGCGGGTCGCCGGTGTACTCCCCGCGCAGGCCGGCCTGGAACCACGGGCGCTGCTGCACCGACTGGCCCACCAGCAGCCCGTTGACGGCCTGATGCACCCGGCCTTCGGCGTCGGCCACCCCCATCCACGCATATTCGGCGCGGGCCTCGCTGCGCAGTTTCATCGAGGTCAGGATGGCGGGGTTGTCCAGGTCGCCGCGCTCCAGGTGCGGCGCCCGGCTGAGCAGGTAGACCTCCAGTTGCCGTTCGCGCAACTGCTGGCCCAGCAAAGCCGCCGCCGAGCGCGCGTTGCTCAGCAGGGCATTGCCGCTGGCCTGTTTCATTTGTTCGGTGGCGATATGGCCGATGTAGAAGCCGACGCTCAGCAGCGTCAGAAGGGAAAGGCCGGCAAACCAGAGAGTCAGATGGCTACGCAGACTGGCTTTGATCATGGGCGGTGTCTGTTCTTATTGGTGTGGCGCTATGGTAGGCGCTTTCGCGGTCGGGCTTCCAGTGAGGCCGCGGAGGGAAATCGCTCAAGAGTGATATCAATGAGCTATCGCGTCCGGTAAAGTGTGCGCCGCCCGAGAGATGGATCCCGGGCGTTTACTCAATGGAGTCACGCAGTGAAATACCTCAGCAAAGTAGTCGCCGCCGCACTGTTCGGTGTGGTTCTGGCAGGTTGCACCGGCACCCCGATGAACACCCAGCATTACGACAGCAGCCAGTACACCGTGGTTGGCCACAGCGAAGCCAGCGCCACCGGCATGCTGCTGTTCGGCGTTATCCCGATCCGTCAGAACAGCCGTTTCGTCCGCGCCCAGAGCGCCGCGATCCAGGCCCGCGGCGGCGACGCCATGATCAACACTCAGGTTCAGGAAAACTGGTTCTGGGCATGGGTGCTGACCGGCTACACCACCAAGGTGTCCGGCGACGTGATCAAGCTGAAAACCGTGCAGTAAGCGACGGTCGAATGCAAAAAAACCGGCTGATCAGGCCGGTTTTTTTATGGGGGATGCCGTGGAACGGTCGACGGGGTCAGGCGACGCGGCGCTCCATCAGCCGGTCCGAGCCACCTTCGGCCACGCGGCGCTCCATCAGACGGTCCGAGCCACCTTCTGCGACGCGGCGCTCCATCAGACGGTCCGAACCACCTTCGGCGACGCGGCGCTCCATCAGACGGTCCGAACCACCTTCGGCGACGCGGCGTTCCATCAGACGGTCCGAACCACCTTCGGCGACGCGGCGCTCCATCAGACGATCCGAGCCACCTTCGGCGACGCGGCGCTCCATCAGCCGGTCCGAGCCACCTTCGGCCAAACGGCTTTCGATCAGTTTGTCCGAGCCGCCTTCGGCGATCACCGTGTGGGCGGAAGGGGCTGCAAAGGCGTTCAGTGCAAGTACCGAGAAAGCGATGCCGAGGATGGTTTGGCGTTTCATGATCGTGTGCTCCGGGGTGTTGTCGGTTGGTATGGAGCCGATGTTACGCCCGGGATTTTTTTAGAGAACTTCATTGCGCTGATGGTGACTATCGATGCCGCCGATAGGGCCGTGACGCGTGTCGCCAATCCTAATCACGGCGTTGCCGGGCGGACGCACAATTCCCCCGTGGCGCGGATCAGGGCCAGTTCATGCAGGGCGTCTTGCGCCAGCCCCTTGCGTGCTCCGGCCAGCCACGCCGTGCAGTCCGGGTCATGGCGATAGGGCGCGAAGGCGGCCCATTGCTGCAGCAGCCGGGTCTGCAGTTCATCGAGGCGGGGCCTGATCTGCTTGCCCAGGTCCGGGCGCGGCGTGTCGGGCGCAGCGCCCGCCGCCTGCCATTGCGCCAGCAGGCCGTACTGCACCAGTTTGTTGGCTTCCATCTGGGCGGCGATCAATTGCGCGACGTCTTCCGGGTCGAGCTTGCGCTCGGCGGCCAGCGTCCGGGCGTTGGCGATCACCTGGGCTTCCCGGGCGCTGTCCTGGATCGGCTTGCCGCTGTCCCATTTGGTCAGCGCCACCTGGTCGCCGATGTTCAGGCGTTCGTTGAGCGTCGCCAGCAAGGGTTTCAAGGATTCGGGAGATGGAGCGGCGTGGGCGGTGAGGGTGAATGTCGCCAGCAAGGCGCAGGTCATCAAACGCAGGGAATGGGGCACGTCGGCAGCCTCGATGAAGGGGAGTGCTGTTTACCACATCGGCGCCGCGGAACCCACCGATGGATCCGGCCGGAGCGTTTGCGGTGTCGGCCCGAAATGTCGATTGCGCCTTTGCGGCAACTCGCTGAAGCTATCGGCCATCAGCCCCTGCCGCCGAGACGGATCTCTACCCCATGCAAAACCCTGCCGCCCAACGCCCCCTCTGGCAAACCTATTTTCTGTTTCTGGCGCCGATGGTGCTGTCGAACTTCCTGCAATCGATGTCCGGCACGGTCAACAGCATCTACATCGGCCAGATGCTCGGCACCCAGGCGCTGGCGGCGGTGTCGGGGATGTTCCCGATCATCTTTTTCTTCATTGCGCTGGTCATCGGCCTCGGTGCCGGGGCGGGCGTGCTGATCGGCCAGGCGTGGGGCGCGCGGGAGGCGCACATGGTCAAGGCGATCTCCGGGGCGACGTTGCTGCTGGGCGTCTTGATCGGTCTGGCGGCGGCGGTGCTGGGCAGCGTGTTCGCGCGGCCGGCGTTGCAGGGGCTGGGCACGCCGGCGGATGTGCTGGACGACGCGGTGGCCTACGCCCACGTGATGATGTGGATCCTGCCGTCGATGCTGGTGTTCGTGCTGTTCACCCAGTTGCTGCGCGGGGTGAGCGACACGCTGTCGCCGCTGCTGGCGCTGATGGTCTCGACCGGCGTCGGCCTGGCGCTGACGCCGGCCTTGATCCGCGGTTGGCTGGGGTTGCCGCAGATGGGCATCCAGAGCGCGGCGTACGCGGGGCTGGCGGGCAACCTGGCGGCGATGGGCTGGCTGGCGTGGCGGCTGATCCGCAAGGGGCATCCGCTGGCGCCGGACCGGGAGTTCTTCGCGGCGCTGCGCCTGGACGGGGCGATCCTGGGCAAGGTGCTGCGCATCGGCCTGCCGACCGGGGTGCAGATGATCGTGCTGTCGCTGTCGGAACTGGTGATCCTGGCGCTGGTGAACCAGCACGGTTCGCAGGCGACGGCGGCCTATGGCGCGGTGACGCAGATCGTCAACTACGTGCAGTTTCCGGCGCTGTCGATCGCCATCACCGCGTCGATCCTCGGCGCCCAGGCCATCGGTGCCGGTCGGCTGGAGCGGTTGGGGCCGATCCTGCGCACGGGGCTCTGGATCAACGTGGGCCTGACCGGCGGCCTGATCGTGCTGGGCTACCTGCTGTCGCACTGGCTGTTGGGCCTGTTCCTGACCGAGGACGCGACCCGTTCGATGGCCGAGCACCTGCTGCACATCATGCTCTGGAGCCTGCTGGTGTTCGGCTTCCAGGCGATCATCGGCGGGATCATGCGCGCCAGCGGCACGGTGCTGGTGCCGGTGGGCGTCGCGATTGTCTGTGTGGTGGGCGTGCAGTTGCCGGCGGCGTACTGGCTGGACGGGCACTACGGGCTTCAGGGCGTGTGGATGGCGTTTCCGCTGGCGTACCTGGGGATGCTCGTGCTGCAGACGCTGTATTACAAAATGGTCTGGCAGCATCAGAAGATCGAACGGCTGGTGTAGTCCCTTGTGGTGAGGGAGCTCGCTCCCGCTGGCCTGTGCGGCATTGCCGGCCATTTCGGGGGCGCTCCGCACCCCAGCGGGAGCAAGCTCCCTCGCCACAGGCATGCTCCCTTGTTTGAGGGAGGTGGTCACCGGTCAGGCGTTGCCGGCCCATAGCGCAGGGCGGCGGTTCCGCCACGGCAGCGCCTGCTCCAGTTGTGCCGCCAGGCGCAGCAGCACGTCATCGGCACCGAAGCGGGCGGCCAGTTGCAGGCCGATCGGCAGGCCGCTGCGGGACGTGCCCAGCGGCAGGGAAATCGCCGGGGTCCCCGCCACGTTGAACACCGGCGTGAACGGCGAATGCTCGAACACCCGCGCCGTCCATTGCCGGCCGTCGAGCCGCTCGGCGCCGTGGTTGTAGGTGCCGAGGGCTTGCGGCAACTGCGGCAGGGTCGGGGTCAGCAGCACATCGACCGTCCCGAACCACGCGGCGACCTGCCGGGCGATGCTGTTGCGCAGCTCCAGCGCCGCCGCGAAGTCCGTGCCCCGGGACCGCTGGCCGAAGGCGTAGCAGGCGAGAGTGGCCGGCTCCAGGGTGCTGCGGTCGACGGGCCGGCGGGCGGCATCGGCGAGGTGGTCGATCCAGCGCACCAGGCTCGCGCACCAGATGTGCGCGTTGGCTTCGACGAAGGCGTCCCACGAGGCACCGAGCGGCGCTTGCGCGGTCTCGACCCGGTGGCCGAGCGCTTCGAGTTCGCGGGCAGCGGCGGACAGGGCGTCCTTGATCTCCGGGTCGACGGCGGCGCCGTTCCATGGCGTGTCGAGCACGCCGATGCGCAAACGGCCCGGATCGCGGCCGACCTGGGCCAGAAAGCCCTCTGCCGGCGCGGCGGTGTGGTACGGGTCGCCCGGCGCAGAGCCTTGCACCACGTCCATCAACGCTGCGCTGTCACGCACCGTACGCGACAGGCCCAGTTGCACGCCGAGCCCGGCGAACACCTCGTCCATCGCCGGCCCGTGGGAGCTGCGGCCCCGCGTCGGTTTCAGCCCGACCAGCCCGTTGAACGCCGCCGGCACCCGGATCGAGCCGGCCGCATCGGTGGCATGGGCGATGGGCACGATGCCGGCGGCGACCGCTGCCCCGGCGCCGCCGCTGGAGCCGCCGGCGGAGCGTTGCGGATCCCACGGGTTGCGCGTCGGCCCTTGCAAGACGGAGTCGGTTTCGGTGCTGAACGCCATTTCCGGGGTGGTGGTGCGGCCCAACGTGAGCAGGCCGGCGGCATTGAAACGTTGCATCAGGTGGGAGTCGTTCGGTGCGGTGAGTCCCTGGGCGAGGCGGCTGCCCAATTCGTTGCGGCGGCCGGCGGCGGTGATGGCCAGGTCCTTGATCAGGAACGGCACGCCGGCCAGCGGGCCGCTGCCGGTCGTCACGGTGGGCGTCCAGTGTTCGATCACCGCATTGACCGATGGGTTGACCCGTTGCACGGCCTCAATGGCCAAGCCGGCCAGCACCTGCGGGGTGACGTCGCCCGCCGCGACCAGCCGCGCCAGGCCGACGCCGTCGTGGGCGGCGTATTCATTGAGTTTCATCAGGGGCACTCCAGTTGAAGGGAGCCTTGATCCTAAGTCGCGCGGGTGTCGGTGATTAGCCCATAATCCCGGCATGCAATGTGCCGTGGGCGGCACAATCCACCCCTGTGCAGAAGGCTTTCGGATGAAGCGCGACTTGAATGACACACTGGTTTTCCTGCAGGTGGTGCGACTGGGCAGTTTCACCGCGGCGGCCCATGCCTTGCAGATTCCGAAGACCACGGTCAGCCGGCGGGTGCGCGAACTTGAGCAGGCCATCGGCGCGCAACTGCTGCGCCGCACCACGCGCCAGCTGAGCCTGACCGAGGCCGGCGCGGTGTACTACGAGCAGTGCCGGTCCATCGCCGACACCCTGGAGCAGGCCGAGCAGGCCGTGCAGCAGTTGCGCGAAGGGCCCCGTGGCTGGTTGCGGGTGACGGTGCCGTTTTCGTTCGGCGTCAGTTGGTTCGCGCCGATGCTGGCCGGGTTTTGCCGCCGTTACCCGCAGATCCGCCTGGAGATCCTGGCGTCCCATGTGCCGCTGGACCTGGTGGGCGAGGGGATCGACCTGGCGCTGCGCCTCGGCGCGCTGCCGGATTCGAGCCTGATCGCCCGGCGGCTGGCGAGTTTTCCCACGGGCATCTTTGCCGCGCCGGCCTATCTTGAGCGCGAGGGTTGCCCCGCCGATCCGGAAGAGCTGATGCGGCACCGGACATTGGCCTTGCACCAGGCCCGTCGCGATGTCGGTTATGTCTGGCCTTTGCGCCGGGCCGGCGGGCGGCTGAAGGATTACCGCGTCGATCCGCAGGTGCTGGCCAACGACCCAGCGCTGCTGCGCGACGCGGTGCTGGCCGGCGAGGGGCTGACGCTGGCGATGGCGCAAAGCCTGGACGAGGACGTGCGCGCCGGGCGGCTGGTGCGGGTGTTGCCCGAGTGGATCGGCCCGCCCCAGGACCTGAACGCGGTGACCGCCCGCGAGCACGTGCCGTCGCCCAAGGTCGCCGCGCTGATCGCTTACCTGAAGGCGCACATGGCCGGCGATGTGGCATGAGCGGCGGATGTTTGCTTAAGTCAATCGAGGTGCCCGAGAGCGGAGAGTCCCATGTCGATCCGATGGCTGTTGGCGGCTGTGTCGTGTCTGTGCGCGGTGTCCGCCGCGCAAGCGGCCGAATATGTCCGGGTCAACACCGCGGCCAGCCAGATCAGTTTCACCTACAGCCAGATGGGCTCGCGGATGTACGGCACGTTCGGCAAGTTCGACGCCACCCTGGACCTTGATACCGAGCGCCTTGCCGCTGCCCGCACTTCATTGCACATCGACCTCACCAGCATCGACGCCGGCAGCGAAGACGCCAACACCGAACTGGCGAAGCCGGCCTGGTTCGACACCGTGCGGCACCCGGTCGCGGTGTTTGAGTCGACCCGCTTCGAACCGGCCGGCGCCGACCGTTACCGGGTCACCGGCCGGCTCACCCTCAAAGGCATTTCCCGCGAGGTGCAGGTGCCGGTGCACCTGAAGCCGGGCAACGGCATCGGCATCTTCGACGGTGAACTGACGCTCAGGCGCGACGACTTCGGCCTCGGCGCGGGGGAGTGGGCGGACACCGTGGTGTCGAAGGACATCGACATCAAGTTCAAGGTGGTGGCGCCGCAGCAGTGATCCTTGGCGGATTTCCCGGCGCATCCGGTTCGGTCGCGTGAGTCCTTCACCTGATGGGAGACGAAGGCATGAACAGAATGAAATGGAGGGTCGGCGCATCGCTCTGTGCCATGGCCCTGTCGGCCCTTGCCGGCAACGGCGTGTCCGATGAGCAGTTTGAGGACATGCTTCAGGCCGGTCACTGGTCGGTGAATGCCGAAGACAACGCATCCTTCTACAAGGAGCAGGTGCCTGCGGCGACGATCAGGAAATGGGTGGACGGTTACCGACCGTCGGATCCGGCCTCCGCGTCGGGCATCGGACTGCTCGTCCTGACGAGCGCCGTTGCCGAATGGGGGGTGAAGTCCGATGAGCCGTTGCCCGAGGATCCCCACAAAAAAGCCTGGCAAGGGCCGGGCGTAGGCAGCGACGGCAAGCACCTCATCAGTTATGCGGTAGGCGGCATCGGCATCAACCACACCGACAGCGGCGAGCTGGTCGAGCTGTTCGACTACCTCAAGCGCCAGCACCCTGACCTGGCGCCGCACGCGGATGCCTTCTTCAGGCTGCGCGGCGTCAACTACGACCGCGTCCGCGCCAACGGCGGGGTGTGCACGACGCCCCGTTCGGAGATCACCGTGGATCTGGACGGCAAACCCTTCGGCCACAACGCATTCGGAGGAGGGGCGAGCTATTGCGCCACCTACAGAAAGGGCAGCACCACGCGTGAAGACTGGCAGGTGTTCAGGCACTGGATGCGGGCGGCCCTGCGTGAGAAGGACGTGCAGCGATACATCATTGACCGCTGGCTCGCGAAAGTCTGGGTGCCGTCGTTCGAACACGTTACAGCGGCCGGCGGTTCTGTCGAGGAAGCCATGATCAATGCCCGCATTCGAAACTCCAGCCCCGGCACGGCCGAGTGCGCGCTCAAGCGTGCACGGGACGGGGGTGGAGACGTGGACGCACGCATTGCGGCCGAACTGTCCGCTTACGTGTCCAGCGCCTGCAAGGGCAACCCGAGCCACGAGCGCCGGTTCGGTTCGATGAAGCGCCCGGTGGTTCTGTTCCGTCAGTTTCGGTAGCGTTGAGAACCGGGCGGGCCGGTCAGCCGTTCACGGCGCAAGCCTCGGGTGCGCCGCTAATACGCCCGCCAATGCCCCGGCACCCAGCGCCACTGGTTGCCGCCCCAGCGGTAATGGCCCTGCACCCAGTGATAGCCCGGCGCAGGCATGACCGGCACCACTTCCACCGGCGGCGGAGGCCGGTGCGGCCGGGCCGGGGCGACGACGCAGCCGGACAGGGCGATCGCCGCCAGCGCGGCGGCGATCAGGGTTTTGACGGATCGCGACATGGCGGTGTTCCTGAAGAGGGGCGTTTGCGGTCGGTTCACGGTCAGCGCACCCAATGGCCTTCGACCCAGTACCAGTTAGGCCCGCGCGCCTGCCAGTGCCCCGGTTTCCAGCGGGCGCCGTGGCGCACCACCGGCTGCCAGTGGCCGGGCACCCAGGCGTAGCCGCGTCCTTCCCAGCGCCAGTGGCCTTGATCCCAGGCGTAGCCGGGGCGTGCGCCGGGCATCGGCTCCATGCGCATCGGCGGCGGCGCTTCCCGGATGATGACTTCGGGCTGGGCGAACGCCGGTGTGCCGGCCAGCGCCGCAATCGTCAACGGCACGAGCAGCAGGGCTTTGCGCCAACGGGACAACGAACGGACAACGTTCATGACAACTCCTCAAGGCCTGCCTCGGAAAGTGAGCGCAGTTGAAGAATTGGACGCCGAATCGGCGAAAGATCCGCTGCCGGGCAGATGAAATTTTTGTCAGCCGCACGGCGCCCTGCGGGAGCGGTTGTCCTGTTTGTGACGCCGACTCCGACGGACAGCCGCGATCCCCCGCACAAGGTATGATGTCGCCGCTTGCCGGGCATCCAGTCGCCCGGCGACTGTGCCTTACGCCGGAGTCCGCCCGCCATGCCCCGCATTACCCACTACAAGTCCCCATGCCCCGAAGGCATCAACAGCCAGATTCTGCAGATGGTCGTCGACTACCTGACCGACATCAGCGCCATCGGCCTGGGCCCCAGCAACCTGCTGTACAACGTCTACCAGTACGCGGTCGGCTATGAGGTGCACCTGTATCTGGAGGCGTTGAACGGGGAGAAGGGCACGGAGGTGGAACTGCTGGTCGCCACCGACGAGGACGATCCGGAGCAGGTCGCCGGATTCCTGCTGTACCTGCCGGTTCAGGGCGATTGGGAGGCGTGCAGCGTCGCCTACCTGGCCGTGCGTGAAGGGCATCGGCGTCAGGGCGTGGCACGGGCGATGATCGGCGAGATGCTGGCCCGCTACCCCCATGCCGAACTGACGTGCACCGTGGGCAAGGTGCCGCATTTCGAGGCCATGGGCTTTCAGGTGATCGGCCAACGGGCGACGCAGGTGCTCATGAGCACCCGCCATTACCGCAGCAGCGGACTGAGCGGCTTCATCGACACGACACCGATCTACCGCTCGCTGGAGGTGCAGCAGATCCACACCTACCTGCTGCAGAAGCACGGCAAGCGGGCGATGCTCGATGCGGAGAAGCAGCGCGACCGGCACCTGGATCAGGTGACGCGGCGCACCGAAGCGTTTGTCCGTCAGCGCCTGACCCTGCACTGACCTGACCCTTGCGGACGGCAAAAGCCCTTGCAGCGATGAGCGCCGCAAGGGCTTTTTTGTGCCTGCGGTCTCAGGCCAGCTTCACATTCATGGTGATCCGCGCGGTGAACACTTTCTTGCCTTCGGCATCGACGATGTCCACGGGCACGAGCTTGTCGCCTTCGCTCGTCCAGTCCAGCCCCTCGCCGCTGGCCACGGCGGTCACGTCGGACTTGGCCTTGGCCAGGTATTCCACGGTCATGCCCTTGGGAATCCAGCGTGCGCCGGCGGGGATCGACACGTCGGTCATCATGCCGGCGGCCAGTTCGGCGGCGTTGCACAGGGCGATGGCGTGGACGGTGCCCAGGTGGTTGGTGATCTCGCGGCGAAACGGCACTTGCACGGCGGCATGGTTGGCGCGCAGGTCGGTGACCAGCGGATCGATGGTGCTGAAGTACGGCGCCACCTGGCAGGCCATCTGGCTGAACGCTTGGGGGCCGGCGCTGTTGAACAGGGTGAGGAACTGACTCATGGGGAACCCTCGGGATTGGTTTGCGGAATATTGTTCCGTTACAGAATATTGTTCTGTAACGGAACGGTATTCTGTCCGCGGGAAATCTGTCAACCTGTCCGGGTTTTTCCATGGGCACGGGCGTGCCTTCTTCCGCAGTTTTTCAAGGCCATTGGCAGCATGGACACCGCAGACATTCTCGAACGCAGCTACCCCGGCCGCCGGGCCGAACTCAAGCGCGACATCTTTCGCCAGGCCTTACGCCTGTTCAACGAGCAGGGGATCGAGGCCACCACCATCGAAATGATCCGTGCCGAATGCGACACCAGCGTCGGTGCGATCTACCACCATTTCGGCAACAAGGAGGGGCTGGTGGCGGCGCTGTTCTTCACCGCGCTGGAGGATCAGGCACGCCTGCGCGACGCGTACCTGTCCCAGGCCGCCACCACCGAAGAGGGATTGAGGGCGCTGGTCTACAGCTACGTGGATTGGGTGGAGAACCAGCCGGAATGGGCGCGCTTCCAGTACCACGCGCGGTTCGCCGTGACGAAAGGCCCGCACAAGGACGAACTCGCCGAGCGCAACAAGACCCGCAACCTGAGCCTGCGCCAATGGCTGGCCGAGCCTGGGCGCGCCGACGAACTCAACGATTGCCCCGCCGAACTGCTGCCTTCGCTCATCGTCGGTCAGGCCGACAGCTATTGCCGGGCGTGGCTGTCCGGGCGGGTGCAGGGCAGTCCGAAGGCCTATCGCGAGCTGTTGGCGCAGGCCGCCTGGCGGTCGATCCGCCGCGAACCGGCCGGGCACTGATTCGCGCAGGCAAAAAAAGAGCCTCAAGACTCTTTGATGGGGAGGAAGTAGAGCCCGTGAGGCTCAAGATGCGCATGAAGCGAGGCACGGGCTTGATAGGGGTTCAATGCACCCGCGCCTACGCAGCGGTCTGGCGGACCAGCGGCTGCGTAACTCCATCGTAGGAAGGTGCGCGGGTGGCCTCAAGTACCGTCAGTCACTTGCTTTGCGGCTCTTTCGGCCAAGGCGAAAATCACGGCGAACAATTCGTCGCGGGCCTGCGCGGCAGTGATTTCTTCGGTGGCCGCCGCCTGGGACAGCGCCTCGGCGGCGCCCAGCATCGCGCGCAGCCCCGCCTGCGTGATGGCCCCGCCGTGGGTGAACGGCAGCAATGCATTTCGGCACTTTTCCAGGAAGATCGCCTCGTATTCCCGCTTGGTCTTTTCCAGCTCAGGCGTGCTGGCCAATGCGGCGATCACACCGGGAATTTCCTTGCCCTGGGTCAGCACGCAATCGACGTACTGCGTGGCGATCACCTGCGCGGTGTCGACCAGACGCGGCGCGCAGGTGGCCAGCGCGGCGTCCATCAGGGCGGTCTGGCGCCGGTCGAAATCCTGGTACAGCGCCGCCAGCAGACCGGCCCGGGTGGTGAAGTGGTCGTAGACCACCGGTTTGGTCACGCCGGCCTTTTCCGCCAGGTAGCCGAGGGTCAGGGCGTCGGTGCCTTCGGCGCGGATCAGTTGCCAGGCCTGGTCGAGCAACTGGCGCTGGCGGTCTGCCCGCGACAGGCGTCGCCGGGGTTGGGCGGGTTTGGGGATTTCGGTGGTTGACATGGGTTATATACCAATCGTAGTTTACTTTCGGTAGCTTACCGATAGTAGCTTGCCTGGAGTATAGAGCGCCCGGCGAGCGTCCACCACCTGGAGATTCCCCATGCACGCATTGATTGTTGTGGATCATCACGATACCCGTTCATTGACCCATGCTTTGGCGAAGCGGATCGCGCAGGGCGTGGCCGAGGCCGGCCCGGCCCATACGTGCGAAATCGCCGACCTGCACGCCGAGGGCTTCGATCCGCGTTTCACCCAGGCGGACTGGGCCGTGCACCACCGCGAATCCCCGCCGCCGGCGGATGTCCTGGCCG
This sequence comes from Pseudomonas sp. NPDC089534, assembly GCF_044749305.1. Lineage (NCBI taxonomy): Bacteria > Pseudomonadati > Pseudomonadota > Gammaproteobacteria > Pseudomonadales > Pseudomonadaceae > Pseudomonas > Pseudomonas sp. NPDC089534. The sequence goes on from NZ_JBIVHR010000024.1 coordinate 45,400, forward strand.
AGCAGGCGCGCATCGACCGCGCCGATGCGCTGGTGCTGGTCTTTCCGGTGTTCTGGTGGGCGATGCCGGGGCTGCTCAAAGGCTGGATCGACCGGGTGTTCAGCAACGGCTGGGCGTTCGATTTCGATGGCGGTACGGGGCTGGAAAAGAAACTGGGCCGCCTGCGCGTGCATCTGATGGGGCTCGGCGGCGCGGACGCCGGCACCTACGCGCGGCATGGCTACGGCGCGGCGATGAAGGCGCAGATCGATCACGGCATCTTCGATTACTGCGGGGCGACGGTGGCGGGGTCGACGCTGTTGCTGGATTCGGAGTCCCAGGATTCGGCGCTGCATCTTCAGGCCGCGCACCAGCTGGGCCTGAATCTGTTCCGGTAGGAGTTGCGGGAGCCCCAGGCTCCCGCACGACGGTCAGGCCCCGGGCCAGCCGGCCTTGCCGAGCGCGGCGAGCAAGGTGTCGGCGTCCAGCGCCGGCACCGAGTGCCCGTTGCCTTCGGTGGTCTCGGCCGCCAGCAAGGCATTGATGATGGCTTCTTCGACCGCTTCGGTGGCCGCCAGGAACAGCGCGCTGATGTGGTCGTTGGTGACCATGCGCAGCCCGTCGCAGGTCGGCGCGCCCTTGCGCTCGTAGGCGGCGGGCGGAATGTGGTCGTTGCCGGTGGCGAAGGCGATGAACAGGTCGCCGCTCTGGTCTTCGTTGCCGCCGCCGGTGCGGGCCAGGCCGAGGCTGGCCCGTTGCGCCAGGCGTGTGCATTGGTGCGGCAGCAGCGGCGCGTCGGTGGCCAGGCAGACGACGATCGAACCCATGCCCGGATGAGGCAGGGCCGCGTCGGTGAACGGTGAGCCTTTCGGTTCCAGGTAGCGGCCCACCGGGTAGCCGTCGACCCGCAACTCCCGGCGCACGCCATGGTTGGCCTGGACGATGGCCCCCACCGTCCAGCCGCCCTGGGTCGCGTCCAACTTGCGCGACGCGGTGCCGATGCCGCCCTTGAACTCATGGCAGACCATGCCGCTGCCGCCGCCGACCGCGCCTTCCGGCACCGGGCCGCCCGTCGCCGCGTTGGCGGCATCGAAGACGTGCTCGGGTTTCACGTGGAAGCCGTTGATGTCGTTGAGCAAGCCGTCGAAGGTTTCCAGCACCACCGGCATGTTCCAGTAGAGGCGCCCGTCGTCCGGTTGCTGACTGCGGTCCAGCGCGATCAACGCATCGCGCACCACGCCCAGGCTGTGGGTGTTGGTGAAGGCCACCGGGCTGGTCAGCAGGCCCGCTTCGCGGATCCACTCCAGCCCCGTGGCGTCGCCGTTGCCGTTGAGCACGTGAACCCCGGCGAAGCAGGGTTGACGGTTGGTCGAGCCGGCGCGGGGCTCGATCAGAGTGACGCCGGTGCAGATGTCGCGGCCGGCGGCGCTGCGGCCGCGCACGCTGCTGTGGCCGACCCGTACGCCGGGCACGTCGGTGATGGCGTTGAGCGGGCCGGGCTGCAACCGGCCGATGCGGATGTTCAGGTCTCTGGCGCGGGGTTTCATCGGTTCAGTCTCTCGGTAAAGGTGAAGGGTCGTGCACAACGGTCTTGCCTGGGCTCTGCGGCGCCTTGACTGACGCCATCGCCAGCAGGCTGGCTCCCACAGGGGATCGTGGGTGTGTATGGAATCTGCGGCCAGCCCTCAAACCTGTAGGCGCTTGCCTGCAAGCGATGAGGCCGGCCCTGCCGACATCGAGGGTGCTTGCCAGGCCGCCATCGCCAGCAGGCTGGCTGACACAGGGACTTCGGGGCATGCCGGATCTGCATTCACTGCAGAAGCCTGTGGCTCGCTACTGGCCATTCTTGACCTTGCTCCACACCCGCGTGCGCACCCGTTCGGTGGCCTTGGGCAGCGGTTCGAGGGTGAACAGCGTCGCCATGGCCGATGCCGGCGGGTACACCGCCGGGTTGTCGCGGGTGGCGGCGTTGACCAAGGCGGTGGCCGCGCGGTTGCCGTTGGGGTAGGACAGTTGATCGGTGACCGGCGCGATCACCTCCGGGCGCAGCAGGTAGTCGATGAAGGCCAGGCCTTGGGCCGGGTGCGGCGCGTCCTTGAGCAGCACCAGCGTGTCGAACCACACCGGCGCGCCTTCCTTGGGCAGACTGTAGGCGATTTTCACGCCGTTGCCGGCCTGTTCGGCGTTGGTCTTGGCTTCGAGCATCGCGCCGGACCAGCCGACCGCCACGCAGATGTTGCCGTTGGACAGGTCGCTGATGAATTTCGATGAGTTGAAGTAGGCGATGTGCGGGCGCAGCTTGAGCAGCAGCGCTTCGGCCTTGCGGTAGTCGTCGGCGTTGGTGCTGTTGGGCGGCAGCCCGAGGTAATGCAGGGCCACCGGAAGCATCTCCGAAGGCGAGTCGAGCATGGCCACGCCGCATTGGCCCAGCTTGGCCAGGTTCTCCTCCTTGAACAGCAGATCCCAGGAATCCACCGGCGCGTTGTCGCCGAGGGCGGCGCGCACCTTGTCGACGTTGTAGCCGATGCCGTTGGTGCCCCACAGGTACGGCACGGCGTAGCGGTTGCCGGGGTCGTTGGCGGCCAGTTTGCCGAGCAGGCCGTCGTCCAGGTTCTTCCAGCCCGGCAGTTGGTCGCGGGGCAGCGGGGCGAGGGCGCCGGCCTGGATCAGGGTCGGCAGGCTGTAGCTGCTGGCCACCACCACGTCGTAGCCGCTGCGGCTGGTCATCAGCTTGCCTTCCAGCACTTCGGCGCTGTCGAAGGTGTCGTACACCGGCTCGATGCCGCTGTCGCGCTTGAAGTCGTGCAGGGTCGTCGGGCCGATGTAGTCGTACCAGTTGTAGACGTGCACGCTCGGCGCGTCGGTGGCCATGGCGGCCGAAGCCACTGCCACGCAGGCGCCAAGGCCCAGGTTGATATACCCACGGTGACGACGCATGATGCGGCACTCCTGGCCTGCGGCAGGCCGGTGATGAACGGGAGCGCTCAGGCTATCGGGCCGGCGGCGGCCCACCCATTCCCATCAAGGGTTACTCGAAAGGGGTAGTGCGTGGATGCATTGCTGAAGGAACTGCCCGTTCACCAGAGTCTGGCGCGGGTGTTCGCCGCCGTGGGCCAGGACGGCTTCTGGCGCGCGCTGGTGGACACCGTGCGGTTGCTGGTGCCGCTGGACAACGCCTTGGTGGCGCTGATGGCGCCGGGCCGGGCGCCGCAGTTGCTGACCGATTTCGACAGCGCCCCCCACCCCGACGAGCAGGAAGAGCTGGCCGGCTACAGCGCCGGCCTGTACCAGCTCGACCCGTTCCACCAGGCGGCGGTCGCCGGCATCGCCGACGGACTGCACAGCCTGGCGTCGGTGGCGCCGGATCAGTTCATGCAGAGCGAGTATTACCAGAGCTACTTCCGCTCGGTGGTCGGGGCCGATGAGCTGCAGTTTCTGGTCAACGTCGAGGGTGGCGTGCTGAGTCTGTCGTTGGGCCGTTCGACGGCGTTCGGTATTGAAGAGCAGGGGCGCCTGCTGTGCGTGCGCGACTGGGTGCTGGCGGCGATGCGTCGGCATGCGCAGTTGCTGCCGCCCCAAGGCGCGGCCGCCGAGGCGCCGGGCGGGGATCTGGCCTCGTTGCTCGACCGGTTCGACGCACGCCTGACGCAGCGGGAAGCCGACACCGCGCGGCTGATCCTGCAAGGGTTCTCCAGCAAGGCCATCGCCCGGGAACTGGGCATCTCGCCGGAGACCGTGAAGGTGCACCGGCGCAACCTCTACCACAAGCTCAACGTCACCGGGCACGGCGAGTTGTTTGCGCTGGTGCTGGGGCCTGTCTGACACACCGCTATCGCCAGCAGGCTGGCTCCCACAGGGATCCGGGTGTTCACGGGCTCGGTGTTCAACCGCAATCCCCTGTGGAACCAGCCTGTCAGGCCCATCATTCTTGGCTGACAGACCGCCATCGCGGGCAAGCCCGCTCCCACAGGTATCGCGGGTGAATGCAGAATCCGTGAACACCTCGGACACTGTGGGAGCGGGCTTGCCCGCGATGGCGGTGCGTCAGTTTCCCGCGATGCCGGTAATGCGCACGATGAGCCGCAGAGTCAGTCCAGCCGCTTGAACACCAAGGCCTTCAGGCCGCTTTCGGGATCGATGTCGGGAAACTCCGGCGGGTTCTCCAGCCGCCGTTCGAACCGCAGCCCCGGCGCCTCCCGCGTCACGCCCTCGATCAGGAAGTCGGACCCGAACGACGGGTCGTTCATGCAGGCCAGCACCGTGCCCTGCGGCGCCAGCAGTTCCGGCAGGCGGCGCAGCACGCGCTGGTAGTCCTTGGTCAGCAGAAAGCTGCCTTTCTGGAACGACGGCGGGTCGATGATCACCAGGTCATAGGGCCCGCCGTTGATCACCTTGCCCCAGGACTTGAACAGGTCGTGGCCGAGGAAACTCACCTTGCCCAGGTCATGCCCGTTCAGCCGGTGATTGTCCCGGCCCCGGCTCAGGGCGGCGCGGGACATGTCCAGGTTGACCACATGGCTGGCGCCGCCCTCGATGGCCGCCACGGAAAAGCCGCAGGTGTAGGCGAACAGGTTCAGCACCCGCTGGCCCGCCGCCTGCCCGCGCACCCAGTCGCGTCCGTAGCGCATGTCGAGGAACAGCCCGGCGTTCTGCTTGCGGCCCAGGTCCACCCGATACTTCAGGCCGCCCTCGACGAGGGTCATCTCGTCGATTTCCTCGCCCAGCAGCCATTCGGCGGTGCTTTGCGGCAGGTAACGGTGCTGGATCAGCAGGGTGTGGGCGCCGGACTGGCGCCACTGCGCCGATTCGGTGAGGGCCAGCAGCATTCCCTTGAGGGCTTCGAGCCGGTCCGCGTCCGGTTCCTTGAACAGCGACACCAGCACCACGCCCTGCAGCCAGTCCACGGTAACCTGTTCCAGATCCGGCCAGCAGCGCCCGCGCCCATGGAACAGGCGGCGGGTCTCGGCGGGGGGCGAGGCCAGCGCGTCGAGCAGATGGGCATGGAGGAGGGCAAGGGCTTGAGGGGTCATCAATCGGAATCGGCAAACGAAAAGGGCGGGCATTTTACCCACAAATCCGGCGTCGCGGACTTTGCCTGCGGGCAGCGGGAAAATCGCCTGTATCAAAAATGAATTTCCTCGCAGACAACGGCTCATACCTGATAAGCAGCGGATCCTGTCCGCGACACTGTTCATGCAATTCAGGGAGTGACCGTTCATGTGCCCAGTACCGACGGCGAATTCGCAACGGCCTGGCAGGTTGATTCTGGTGGTCGAGGACGATCCGCTGATTCTGGAGTTTCTCTGCGAAATCCTTCAGGAGGAGGGCTTCCGGGTCGAGCCGCAGACCAGTGCCGACGCCGCTTCGCAGTATCTGGAGGCGCATGCGCCGGAGGTGGCGCTGCTGCTCACCGACATCACCATGCCGGGCACCCTCAACGGCGCGGATCTGGCCAACCTGGTGGGCGACCGCTGGCCGGACAAACCGGTGATGGTCATGTCCGGCTATGAAACCCCGCAGACCTCCGGGGTGCGGCATCCGGTGGCGTTCATCAAGAAGCCCTGGGCCATCGGCCAACTGCTCGATTGCGTGGACATCGCCTTCAAGTCCAAGGCCCCGCGCCCGCTGCACTGATCCTTTGCGCAAGTGTTACATTGCCGGGCACATTTGCCCGGCCCCCTGCCAGAGGATGCGATCCCTTGCCTGCCCTTGATGCTCTGTTCAACCGCGCGTTCGGCGCGTTCCTGTTCGACATGGACGGCACCGTCCTCAATTCCATCGCCGCCGCCGAGCGGATCTGGTCGGCCTGGGCGGTGCGCCACGGGGTGGACGTCGAGACGTTCCTGCCGACCATCCACGGCGTACGGGCCATCGACACCATCCGGCGGCTGAACCTGCCGGGGGTGGATGCGCAGGCGCAGGCGGCATACATCACCGTGGCGGAGATCGAAGACGTCGAGGGCGTTGTCGAGATCGCCGGTGCGGCGGCGTTCCTCAAGGCCTTGCCGGCGGACCGCTGGGCCATGGTGACCTCGGCGCCGCGGGACTTGGCCCTGCGGCGGATGGCGGCGGCGGGGATCCCGGAGCCGGCGGTGATGATCACCGCCGAAGACGTGACCGCCGGCAAGCCGGATCCGGCCGGCTACCGACTGGCGGCGGCGCGCCTGGGCGTCGAGCCGGGCGATTGCCTGGTCTTCGAGGACGCGACCGCCGGCATCCTCGCGGGCGAGGCCGCCGGCGCGACGCTGATGGTCATCACCGCGACCCACCAGCACCCGCTGGAGACCCCGCACGCGACGATTGACCGTTACGACGGGCTGCAGGTCCGCGCGGGCAGCGACGGGCAGTTGTCGCTCAGCGCAACGCGACGGGACGACTGACCGCCGGCAACCCAGCCAAGGCATGGAGCCAGCCTGCTGGCGATGGCGGCGAGTCAGGCACCACAGATGTCGGCAGTGCCGGCCTCATCGCTGGCAAGCCAGCTCCCACAAGGTTTTGTGGTGTACAGGGATTCTGCGGACAGCCGGGATCCCCTGTGGGAGCCAGCCTGCTGGCGATGGCGGTGGATCAGGCGCCGCTGATGTCGGCGCCCTGGGTCAATAGATGCCAGGCAGCAAGCGCCAGGTACGGGCGCAATAGGCGTCGTACTCGCTGCCGAACTGCGCCCGCAGCAGGGCTTCCTCGGAGTGGATGCGCGCGATCAGCGGGATCAGCGTCACCGCCGCCAGCAGCAGGCCCACCGTTGAACGGAACGCCAGCGCCCAGCCGACGGCGTTCACCACCAGCCCCAGGTAGCTCGGGTTGCGCAGGCGCCGGTAGATGCCGTCGGTGACCAGCCGGTGCCCCGGCTGGATGGCCACCAACCCGCTGAAGCGGTGCCCCAGCACGAACACCGGCCACAGGCGCAGCGCACCGCCGGCGATGAACAGCACCGCCCCCGCCCAGCGCACGCCTTCGCGGCCGAAGGTCCAGAAGCCGATCCGGTCGCAGTAGGCCGGCAGCACGGCGCTGACCAGCCCGATCACGCCGAACGCCGGGATCACCCAGCGGTTGGCCCGGTCCTCCCGTTCGCCGGAGCTCAGGTTCACCTCGCTGAACAGCGAGGCCACCACCATCGCCAGGGTCGCCAGCGCCACCACCGCCAACGCCCCGTGGGAGAAGAACACGGCCACGCCGCCGATGCCCCAGATCGCCAGGCCCAGGTAGGCGAGGGTGGCCAGCACCGCGACAACGGTCATCTGTGCAGACATCTTCATGGAATCCTCAGCGTTCTTTGCCGTTGCGTTCAGTGTAGTTGCCGGTTCGCGCGTCACGCTGTCCCGCCGTCCGAGGCCCGGCGACGGGCTGGGCTAAGCTTTCGGAAGGGATATTCGCAATCCTCTGATCGCGGCCCGTCGCGGATGGATGTGGCCGGGCCGTGACGCTACCTGGAGTCCGTCATGCTGCACATCCGCACGCCGTTGATCCTGCACCCGACCCTCTCGACGCCGCAGCGGCGCATCTGGCTGAAACTGGAGAACCTGCAACCGGGCGGCTCGTTCAAGCTGCGCGGCATGGGCCTTTTGTGCAGCCAGGCGGCTGCGCAGGGCAAGCTCAAGGTGGTGTGCCCGTCCGGCGGCAACGCGGGGTTGGCCACGGCGGTGGCGGCGGCCCGGCTGGGCCTGCAGGCCTGCATCGTGGTGCCGCACACCACCCCGGAGGCGACCCGTGCGCGCATCCGCCGGGCCGGGGCCGAGGTGATCGTGCACGGCAAGGTCTGGGACGAGGCCAACCAGCGGGCGCGGGAGCTGGCGGACGCGGCGGACACCGAATACGTGCCGGCCTTCGATCACCCGGTGCTGTGGCGCGGGCACAGCTCGATGGTCGATGAAATCCTCGAGGACTGCCCGCAGGTCGACACCGTGGTCACGTCGGTGGGCGGCGGCGGGTTGCTGGCGGGGATCCTCACCGGGTTGCTGCGCCACGGGCGCCGCGACTGCCGGATCGTCACCTGCGAGACCCAGGGCGCCGCTTCGTTCGCGGCGGCGGTCGAGGCCGGCCATCCGGTGCGCCTGAGCCGGATCGACACCGTGGCCACCTCGCTCGGTGCGGCCCAGGTGGCGGCCTGGCCGGTGGCGCACATCGGCGAGTTCGCCCACCAATGCCTGGTGCTGTCCGACGACGACGCGATCCTGGGCGTGGTGCGCTACGCCAGCGACCTGCGCCAACTGGTCGAGCCGGCCTGCGGCGTTTCGCTGGCGGCGGCCTACCTCGACCACCCGGCGCTGGCCGGTGCCCACGACGTGGTGATCATCGTGTGCGGCGGGGTCAGCATCAGCGCGCAACTGGTGGCGGGGTGGGCGCGCACCACCGACCAATAGTCGGTGCCGCCGCCGTTGCGGCGCACAGGGACTATTCTGGACGGATCCTTTTTTGCGCCGAAGGTGCCCGCGATGATCAACCTGGCCACAGCCCACCTGTTCGCCGGCTACAAGCGCTGGGCCAACCGGCGCCTGTTCGACAGCCTGCAAGCGTTGCCGGCGGAGGAAATCACCCGGGAGCGCAAGACCATCTTCAAGAACATGATCGGCACGCTGAACCACATCTACGTGGTCGACCGGATCTGGCAGGCGCACCTGGAAGGGCGCAGCCACGGCTTCGGGACGTCCCACGATCTGGTCTATGCCGATCTCGCCGAACTGCGTCGGGCCCAGGAAGAGGCCGATGACTGGTACTGCGCCTGGAGCGCCGGGCAGACCGACGCGTCGCTGAACCACCCGGTGGACTTCACGTTCGTGTCCGGCGACGGCGGCACGATGAACGCCGGGGCGATTTTCCTGCATGTGGTCAACCACAACAGCTACCACCGAGGCTGGGTGATCCAGATGTATTTCGAGATCCCGCAGATGCCGCCGATGACCGACCTGCCGGTGTACCTGCGCGAGGTCGACCCCGGCTTCAAGGCGTTCAGTGCGCCGGCAGCGGCGCCGACATGTGACGGGCAATCAGCGAGCGCAGCCAGCGTTCCGCCGGATCGTTGTCGTTGACCCCGTTCCACACCATCGACAGCTCCGAGGGGATGATCTCGAACGGCGGCTCGTCGGCCCGCAGTACAGTGCTGCCCTCGACCAGCGCGCAGGCGGCGAAGTCCGGCACGGTGGCGAGCATGTCGGTGCCGGCCAGGATCGCCCGCAGCGGCGCGAACTGCGGCACCGCCAGCACCACCCGGCGCGAGCGGCCGATCCGGGCCAAGTCGTTGTCGATGGCGCCGCACAGGTCCCCGGAGAACGACACCAGCGCATGGGGACGTTCGCAGTAGTCGTCCAGGGTCAGCGCGCCGGGACGGTCGTCGCCGCGCAGGATCTTGCAGCGCAGGTCGCGCAGTTTCTTGCGCTTGGCGTTGGCCGGCAGGTCGGTGGTGTAGCTGACGCCCACGGAAATCTCCCCGGAAGCGAGCATCGACGACATCAGCAAAAAATTCACCCGGCGGATCACCACCACGACATTCGGCGCCTCGTCGCGCAGTTGCTTGAGCAACGGCGGCAGCAGGCCGAACTCGGCGTCGTCGGACAGGCCGATGCGGAACACGTCGCGGCTGCTCAGCGGGTCGAAGTCCTTGGCCCGGCTGACCGCGCCGGAGATGGTGTCCATCGCCGGCTGCAATTCCTTGAGGATCGCCATCGCCCGCTGGGTCGGTTCGAGGACGCGGCCGTTGCGCACCAGCAACGGGTCGTCGAACAGATCCCGCAGCTTGGCCAGCGAGGCGCTCACGGCGGGCTGGCCGAGGAACAGCTTTTCCCCGGCGCGGGTCAGGTTCTTCTCGAACATCAGGGTCTCGAAAATCACCAGCAGGTTCATGTCGACGCGGCGCAAGTCGTTGCGGTTCATGCCGATGGGCTCCGGGGTGGCGGAGTCTTCAGTGTAGGAGCTGGCGCGGGATCCGGGAGGGCGGCGGTGTGTCGCTCGGGCCGGCCTCATCGCCAGCAGGCTGGCTCCCACAGTTGCCGGAAACGACACGCATCCAATGTGGGAGCCAGCCTGCTGGCGATGACTGAGTGTCAGCCAAATTGGATGAAATGGCCCACCCCTACTGCCAGTTGTTGCACAGGGATCCGGGCGGGTTGACGTTGGATCCACCGCAGGCGCAGCCTGTGGGCTTTCGAACGAGCACCGTTACCCATTGATGAGGTGAAGGCATGAAGATCGATTTGAGCGGAAAACTGGCCATCGTCAGCGGCAGCACCGGCGGCATCGGCTTGGGCATCAGCCGGTCGCTGGCGGAGGCGGGCGCCACGGTGGTGGTGATCGGCCGCGACTCGGCCAAGGTCGAGCAGACGCTGGCGGGCATCCGCCGCCAGGTGCCGGGTGCGCAGCTGCGCGGCCTGACGGCGGACCTGGGCACGGCCGAAGGCGCGCAGACACTGTTCGCGGCGGAGCCGGTGGCCGACATCCTCGTCAACAACCTCGGGATCTTCAACGACGTGGACTTCTTCGAGGCGCCGGACAGCGAGTGGGCGCGGTTCTATGAGGTCAACGTGATCTCCGGCGTGCGCCTGGCCCGGCATTACGTGCCGGCGATGGTCGAGCGGGGCTGGGGGCGGGTGATCTTTCTGTCCTCGGAATCCGGCGTGGCGACGCCGGCCGACATGATCAACTACGGCGTGACCAAGAGCGCCAACCTGGCGGTGTCCCATGGCCTGGCCAAGCGCCTGGCGGGCACCGGCGTGACGGTCAATGCGGTCCTGCCGGGGCCGACCTTCACCGACGGCCTGGAGGAGATGCTCAAGGACGCCGCCGCCGAATCCGGCCGCACCCTGCGCGATGAGGCCGATGCGTTCGTGCGCAAGGCGCGCCCCACCTCGATCATCCAACGGGTGGCCAATGTCGAAGAGGTTGCCCATCTGGTGACGTACATCGCGTCGCCGCTGTCCTCGGCCACCACCGGCGCCGCGCTGCGGGTCGACGGGGGCGTGGTCGACAGCCTGGCGATCTGAACGGGCAGGGCCTGCCGGCGGTGCCATTGATGTGTCTGACAAGCCGCCATCGCCAGCAGGCTGGCTCCCACAGGGGATCTGCGGTGCTTGCAGCTTCTGTGCTCACCGCAAAAACCTGTAGGCGCTTGCCTTCTGTGGCGAGGGAGCTTGCTCCCGCTGGGGCGCGAAGCGGCCCCGCTCTCTGGGTCTGCTGCGCAGCCCAGCGGGAGCAAGCTCCCTCGCCACAGGGGGCAGCGTGTGCCACGGACGGGGCAGGGCAGCGATGGCGCAGAGGTGCCTGTCGGTTCGGGAGCTTGCCTGCAAGCGATGAGGCCGGCACAGCCGACATCGAGGTTGCCTGACCGATCGCCATCGCCAGCAGGCTGGCTCCCACAGGGGATCTGCGGTGCTTGCAGCTTCTGT
>NZ_JBIVHR010000024.1:56852-67246 GCF_044749305.1 Pseudomonas sp. NPDC089534
CGATGGCGCAGAGGTGCCTGTCGGTTCGGGAGCTTGCCTGCAAGCGATGAGGCCGACACAGCCGACATCGAGGTTGCCTGACAGATCGCCTTCGCCGGCAAGCTGGCTCCTGCAGTTCAGCGGGGAAGGGCGCTTTCAGGGCTGTGAAATCAGGCTCTCCCGGCAATCGAGCACCAGTTTCGCGCCGCCCAGTTCGCTGCGCCCGACCTCCAGGCTGAAGCCGTGCAGGCTGACGATCGCCGCGACGATCGACAGTCCCAGGCCGAAGCCGTTCTTTGGCTGCCCGCCTTCGGCGCGGTAGAAGCGCTGGAACACCGCCTCACGTTCGGACTCGGGAATGCCGGGGCCGGAATCGTGCACTTCGATCCGCGTGTGCCCCGCCTCGTCGACCCCGCGCAAAATCACCGTGCCGCCGGGCGGGGTGAACTTGATCGAGTTGCTCAGCAGGTTGGCCACCGCCTCGAACAGCAACGCCCGGTCGCCGTTCAGGCTCGGCAGGGATTCGGGCATGTGCAGTTCGAAACGCAGTTGGTCTTCCTCGGCCAGCGGCAGGTAGAACTCATGCAGCTCCTGAAGCAGCAGCACCGGCTCCAGTTCGACGAACCCCGAGCGCCGCTGCCGGTCCTCCAGTTCGGAGATCCGCAGCAGGCCGCGAAAGCGCGCCATCAGCGTGTCGGCCTCGGCCAGCACCAGATCCAGTTGCGCCGCCTCCTGCGAGCCTTCGCCGGCCTGCTGCTGCATGCGGTAAAGCTGCGCCCGCAGGCGGGTCAGCGGGGTGCGCAGGTCGTGGGCGATGTTGTCGCACACGCCTTTGACTTCGTTCATCAGCCGCTCGATGCGCTCGAGCATGGCATTGACGATGGCGGCGAGCATGTCCAGTTCGTCGCGCCGGTTGGACAGCGGCAGGCGCCGGGTCAGGTCGCCGGCGACGATGGCCTGGGCGCTGGCCTGGATCGCGCGGATCCTGCGCAGCGGACGGCGCCGCAGCAAGTGCCAGCCGGCGATGCCCGGCAGGATCGTCAGCGACACGCCCCAGAGCAGCGCGTGCAGTATGATCCGGGTCACGGCGAACAGCGAGCCGTTGTCCCGCAGCAGGATCAGCCAGCGGCCGTCGCGGGTCTGGGTCGCCACCGCGTCGCAGCTGTCGGCGGGCAGGGTGGGGTCGTCGGAGTCGGCGCAGTCGGCCAGGGTGTGGATCTTGCCGTCCAGCGGCAGGCCGTCGGGGATCTGCTGCAAGGCACCGCCCAGGTAACGGCGATGCGCATCGAACAGGCCGTAGGCGTCGATGCCGCGGATGTCGAAGGTCATGCTCGCGGCCAGCGCGTCTTCCAGCTGTTCGCCGCGAAAGTGGGAAAACAGGTGCTGGCGCTGCATCAGCGAATGCTTGGCCAGGTTGTCGAGGTAGCTCGACACCTCGAAGTACATGACCCCCATCAGGATCGCGCTCCAGGCCACGAACAGCGAACTGTAGAGCGCCAGCAGCCGGCTGCTGGAGGAGCGCCAGCCGTCAGACGGGTTCGGCAATGACATAACCCGAGCCTCGCACCGTGCGGATCAGCGGGACGTTGCCCGGCGGGTCGATCTTCTTGCGCAGACGGCCGATGTGCACGTCGATCAGGTTGGTGCCGGGGTCGAAGTGATAGCCCCACACCTCTTCGAAAATCATCATGCGCGACAGGATCTGGCCGCTGTTGCGCATCAGGAACTCCAGCAGCTTGTATTCGGTGGGCAACAGCGTCAGCACCTGCTCGGCGCGGCGGGCCTCGTGGCTGATCAGGTCCAGCTCCAGGTCCGCCACGCGCAGCGTGGTCGGCTGGGCGCCGCCGTTGTGCTGGCGGCGCAGCAGCACTTCGACCCGGGCCGCCATCTCGTCGGTGGCGAAGGGCTTGGTCAGGTAATCGTCGCCGCCGGCCCGCAGCCCGCGCACCCGCTCATCGACGTCGGAGAGGGCGCTGATCATCAGGATCGGCGTGGCCACGCCCATGGTGCGCAGGGTGGTGACGATGGCCAGGCCGTCGAGCTCGGGCAGCATGCGGTCGAGGGTGATCAGGTCGTAGTGGCCGCTGACGGCGCGCTCCAGGCCTTCGCGGCCGTTGTCCACCCAATCCACGTCGAGGCCGTGGCTGCTCAGTTCGGCGACGATTTCCCGGGCGGTCACGGCGTCGTCTTCGATGGTCAGGATGCGAGTCATGAGGGGCCTGCTGATCGGTTCAAACGGAATGGCTGCATTTTGCCAACATTTGTCGGTGACGCTTTAAATTAACTTTCATGTTGTAGCCGCCAACGAGCGAAACCGGAAATCTCATTGTCCGCCAACATTGATATCATCTGGCCACAATTTCAATCGGAAGGGACACCGTGGCCACCATGATTCGCAGAGGCTGGATACCGTTGACGGGGTTGTTGCTGGCGCTGGCGTGCGCGTCGGCATCGGCGGCCAACACGCCGTGCTCGGGCAAGAAGGGCGGGATCGCCCGGTGCGACGGGGATCTGTTCCTGTGCAACGACGGCTCCATCAGCGGCTCGAAGAAAAGCTGCGCGGCGATGTTCGGCGACAGGGGCGCGGCCCGGCCCCAGACGCTGCTGCAGAGCGACGACGGCTGCGCCTGCGGCACCGGCTCGTTCTGCACCGGGCCGCGCGGCGGGGTGTACTGCCTGACGCCCAGCGGCAACAAGAGCTACCGGCGCAAGTGACCTTCGCCTGAGCCAACGCAATGCATAAAACCCGCTGAGATCGTGCCGTCGTTGCAAACTGCATGGACGGTGCGCGTCGGTGAATTTCAACCCGCTGAAAAACAACGATTTATTCGAGCGCGCGGTCTGGCACGGTCGGTGCAATTCGTCTGGTGACGAGTTGTAACACCATTTTTCATGCCGGGAGCGCCACGACAATGAATAGATCCTCCGATGGTTTTTATCCTGACGTTGAAGCCGGGGCGGGCAATGCCTCGGGCGTGTCCTGGGGCGCGATCTTCGCCGGTGCGGCGGCGGCCGCCGCCCTGTCGGCGATCCTGGTGCTGCTGGGCATCGGCCTGGGGTTCTCCGCCGTTTCGCCGTGGGCCGGGGAGGGCGTGAGCGCCAAGGGGCTGGGCATCTCCGCCATTGTCTGGCTGGCGGCGACGCAGATCGTCGCCTCGGGGCTGGGCGGCTACATCGCCGGGCGCCTGCGGGTGAAGTGGGCCGCGCTGCACGGCGATGAAGTGTACTTTCGCGACACCGCCCACGGCTTCCTGGCCTGGTGCGTGGCGACGCTGGTCACCGCGACCCTGGTGGCCGGCTCGGTCAGCGGCCTGGTCGGCGGTGGCCTGCACGCCGGTGCCCAAGCCGTCGGCAGTGCGGCCGGCAGCCTGACGCAGGCGGCGGACAGCGGCACCGACCGGTACGGCTACTTCGTCGACAGCCTGTTCCGCGACGGGCGTCCCGCCGCCGTCAGCGACGATGCCGTGCGCGGCGACGTGACCCGGATCTTCGCCCAGAGCCTGGCCAACGGTCAGCTCAGCGCCGAGGACCGTTCCTACCTCGCCCAATTGGTCGCGCAACGCACCGACCTGACCCGGGCCGATGCCGAACGCCGGGTCGACGACGTGTACGCCCGCACCCAGAAAGCCATCGCCGACGCCAGGCTCAAGGCGCAGCAAGCGGCCGACACCGCCGCCAAAGCGGCGGCCTGGACATCGCTGTGGATGTTCGTCGCGCTGTTGGCCGGCGCATTCTTCGCCAGCCTCGCGGCCACGTTCGGCGGTCGTCGCCGGGACGCGGTCGAGTACGTCGAAGCGGGCACGTTCACCGCCGTCAGCGTTTCCCCTGTCCGTTAATCCGGGAGGTTCACCATGCGTTCACTACTGCTGTTTTTCCTTGGCGTGCCGATCCCGATCATCATCCTGATCGCCCTGTTCGTGCACTGACCCACCTCATCTGCAAGCCTGCCTGGCCCGGTCGTCGGATCGGTCCGGGCAGCGGGCCTTTCACTGGCCTGGATCAATATTCCCTCTCGCGGTATCCCCTACCGTAAAACTTCCACGCCCTTGCCGCTGGATCGACTACATTGCTTGCGCGCGCACTGATGTTGCGCTGACGCAGGACCGCTGCCTGCCCGATAGAGAGACAAATCCCACGGGCCGGCAAGGTGTAGTGCAGCAAGGAGCTGACGCAACCTCACCTGAACTTTTCACGGATGATTCGCAATGCACTGCCTAGAAAGAACCTTTGATATCCAGCCGTTGACGCAGGCGGATATGACTGTCCACATCAACGGCCAGCCCGTCACCGCCGCCATCGGCGAGACCGTCCTCAGCGTCATTCAGTCCCTCGGCGTGCGCCAGGTCGCACGCAACGACCACAACCAGATCAGCGGGGCCTACTGCGGCATGGGCGTGTGCCAGTGCTGCCTGGTGAAGATCAACGGGCGGCACAAGCGCCGCGCCTGCCAGACCGTGGTGCGCGAGGGCATGAGCATCGAGACCCAGGTCAACCGCATCCACGGGCAGGAGGTCGTATGAGCCAGCATCCGGTCATCGTCGGCGGCGGTCCGGCGGGCATGGCGGCGGCCACCGAACTGGCCCGCCATGGTGTGCGCTGCATCCTGCTCGAAGAGGCTTCGCGGCTGGGCGGCGTGGTCTATCGCGGTCCGCTGCGCGACGGCGTGCAGTTGGACTACCTCGGGCCGCGCTATTCCGAGGTGCTGGGCAAACTGCACGGCGAGTTCCGCGAGCAGGCCGGGCTGATCGACGTGCGCCTCAACCATCGGGTGGTCGGCGCCGAGGGCACCCGCTCGCTGGTGGTGCTGGACGGCGACGAGCGCCTGCACGAGATCACCTATCCGCAACTGCTGCTGGCGGCCGGTTGCCACGAGCGCAGCGTGCCGTTTCCCGGCTGGACGCTGCCGGGCGTGATCATGCTCGGCGGCCTGCAACTGCAGATCAAGAGCGGCGTGGTCAAGCCCCAGGGGCCGGTGGTGATCACCGGCACCGGGCCGCTGCTGCCGTTGGTGGCGTGCCAGTTGCACGCGTCCGGCGTCAGCGTGGCGGGCGTCTACGAGGCCTGCGCGTTCGGCAAGATCGCCCGCGAGAGCCTGGCGCTGCTGAACAAGCCGCAGCTGTTCCTCGACGGCGTGAGCATGCTGGCCTACCTGAAGCTGCACGGCATCCCGATGAACTACGGCTGGGGCGTGGTCGAGGCCCACGGCGAAGGCGAGCTGAAGAGCGTCAGCGTGGCGCCGTACTCGGCGACCTGGGAGGCGGACATGAGCCGCGCCGAGCGCATCGAGGCCAAGACCCTGGCGGTCGGCTACGGCTTCATTCCGCGCACCCAACTGAGCCAGCAGATGGGCCTGGACCACGGCTTCAGCGACGACGGCTACCTGCGCGCCAACGCCGATGTCTGGCAGCAGAGCAGCGAGTCCCACGTGCACCTGGCCGGCGACATGGGCGGCATCCGCGGCGGCGAGGCGGCGATGCTCGCCGGCAAGATCGCCGCGACCTCGATCCTGTTGCAGCGGGGCGTGCTGGAAGAGGAACTGGCGCGGGTGCGCCGCGACCGTTACCTGGGCAAGCTCAAGGCCATCGTGCGCTTCCGTGCGGCGGTGGACCGCTACACCGAACGCGGCGTCGGCCAGACCGCGCTGCCGGCGGCGGACACGGTGATCTGCCGTTGCGAACACGCGACCCGCGCCGACATCGACCGGGCGCTGGAGCAGGGCGTGCAGGACATCGCCAGCCTGAAGATGCGCACCCGCGTGAGCATGGGCGACTGCCAGGGGCGGATGTGCGTCGGCTATTGCAGCGACCGCCTGCGCCAGGCCACCGGCCGCCGCGATGTGGGCTGGCTGCGGCCGCGCTTCCCGATCGATCCGATTCCCTTTTCCGCGTTCCAGTCCCTCGGCACGGAGGCCGTTTCCCATGAGTAAGTTCTATGACGTGGTCATCGCCGGCGGCGGCGTGATCGGCGCATCCGTCGCCTATCAGCTGTCCAAGCGCAAGGACCTGAAGATCGCCCTGATCGACGCCAAGCGCCCCGGCAACGCCACCCGCGCCTCGGCCGGCGGCCTGTGGGCCATCGGCGAGTCGGTGGGGCTGGGCTGCGGGGTGATCTTCTTCCGCATGATGTCGGCCAACCGCAAGCGCGAGACCCAGGGCGCGGCGGTGGCGGTGGACGCCAGCACGCCGCACATCCTGCCGCCGTCGTTCTTCGACTTCGCCCTGCAGTCCAACGCCCTGTACCCGGCGCTGCACCGGGAGCTGGCCGACAACCACGGGATGGATTTCAAGTTCGAGAAGACCGGCCTCAAGTTCGTCATCTACGACGACGAGGACCGGATGTACGCCGAGCACATCGTCGGCTGCATCCCGCACCTGGCCGACCAGGTTCGCTGGCTCGACCAGGCGGCCCTGCGCGAGTCGGAGCCGAGCGTCAGCCATGAGGCGCGCGGGGCGCTGGAGTTCCTCTGCGACCATCAGGTCAGCCCGTTCCGCCTGGCCGATGCCTACACCGAAGGCGCCCGGCAAAACGGCGTGGACCTGTTCTTCAACACCAACGTCACCGGGGTGCTGCACCACGGCACGCGGGTGACCGGCGTGCAGACCGCCGAAGCCGGGGTGTTCCATTGCAAGACCCTGGTCAACGCCGCCGGCGCCTGGGCGGCGGACCTGAGCGAATGGGCCACCGGCGTGCGGATTCCGGTCAAGCCGGTGAAAGGGCAGATCCTGCTGACCGAGCGCATGCCGAAGATCCTCAACGGCTGCCTGACCACCAGCGACTGCTACGTGGCGCAGAAGGACAACGGCGAGATCCTGATCGGCAGCACCACCGAGGACAAGGGCTACGACGTGACCACCACCTGGCCGGAAATCGCCGGGCTGGTGCAGGGGGCGGTGCGCTGCCTGCCGGAGCTGGCGGACATCAACCTCAAGCGCACCTGGGCCGGGCTGCGGCCGGGTTCGCCGGACGAACTGCCGATCCTCGGGCCGATGGCGGGGGTGGAGGGTTACCTCAATGCCTGCGGGCACTTTCGCACCGGGGTGCTGACCTCGGCGATCACCGGCGTGCTGCTGGACAAGCTGATTAACGATGAGCCGCTGCCGCTGGACATCACGCCGTTCCTGGCCGATCGCTTCGAGACGGAACCGGTGCGGGAGGAGCGGGCGCTGGAGATGGCCTGACCGGTTGTGGGGGCGGGCTGTGCCGGCCCCCATAAACAGCATGCGAACGGGATCCCTGTGGGAGAGGGCTTCCCCGCGAAGGGGCCGGTACATCCGGCCTCATCTCTGCCTGGGTCTTCACCCTGAGGATTTCAATGTGCTCCTCATTCCACCGTGGGCGTGATCCGGCAACTCTTGCGCAGACGGATCTGTTCGTCCGTCGGCCGCTCGCGGATGAATTCGAAACGCGGCTCGCCTTCGCTGTAATGCACCAGCCAGCCCCATTCCAGTTCGGTTTCGTCCTGCCCCGGATCCGGCGGCCGGGCCCACCAGGGTTCTTTGCTGAGGATCTCGCGCATGGCGGTCTCCGGTCGATGGCCATCCATGAACTATAACCTCCCTGTCGCGGGCCGCCAGAAAACGGCCGTGTAGAATCCGCAGGATCATCACCCGTGAAGGAGAGGGGCCATGACGGACGACGTTCGAGGGGATCAAGCGTTCAAGCGGCTGTTCTTTGCCCTGGACTGCCCGCCGGCGCAGCGCAAGGCCATCGCCCAGTGGCGCAGCGCCTTGAACCTGCGGGCCGGCAAGCCGGTGCCGGCGGACAACTTTCACCTGACGCTGCTGTTTCTCGGCGCGGTGCCGCTGGCGCAGATTGCGCAGGTGTGCGAAGCGGCCGCCAAGGTGGGCACGCCGGGAGCGGCGCTGAGGATTTCGCTGGACCGTTTGCAGGTGTGGCGCAAGGCCGGCGTGTTGTCGCTGGCGCCGGAACAGGCACCGCCGCCGCTGCTGCGGCTGGTGTACGCGCTGGAACAGGCGATGTTGCCGTTCGGCTTCGAAGAGCCGCCCAGGGAGTTCCGCCCGCACCTGACCCTGATGCGCGACTTTCGCGAGCCCGTCCCCGAATCCGCCACGCCGCCGGAATTCTTCCTGCGGGCCGAGCGCTTTGCCCTGTTCGAATCCCACAAGGGCCGTTACCGCGCCCTGGCCGAATGGCCGCTGGCCTGAGCCGACAAAAAAAGGCGCCCGAGGGCGCCTGAATTCACCTGAACCGAGGAGTGCCAGGTGAGGCCGTTCAGAGAGAGGGTGCAGCGGTGGTAAGGCGCTGCATGAACGGGAAACCGTTGTCTTGAATCTTGCTGTATCCCTTGTGGGAAGGCGCCTTTGTGTTGCCTGACCCACCGCTATCGCGGGCAGGCTCGCTCCCACAGGTTCACTTGCCGAGCTTCACCCGCGTCCAGCCTCGGGTCATGATCCGCTGCGTGGCGATCGGCTGGTCCGGCACCGCGTACAGCGTGGCCATCACTTCCTGCGGCGGGTACGAGCCCGGATCGTTGCGGATAGCTTCGTCCACCAGCGGCGTGGCGGCCTGGTTGGCGTTGCTGTAGCCGATGCTGTTGGTGATCTCGGCGATGATGTCCGGGCGCATCAGGAAGTTCATGAACAGGTAGGCGTTCTCGACGTTGGCCGCATCGCGGGGGATGGCGACCATGTCGTAGAAGCTGCCGGCGCCTTCCTTGGGGATGCTGTAGTCGATCGTCACCTGGTTGCCGGCCTCTTCGGCGCGGGCCTTGGCCTGCAGCACGTCGCCGGAGTAGCCGACCGCCACGCAGATGTTGCCGTTGGCCAGGTCCGAGATGTACTTGGACGAATGGAAATACGCCACCGACGGGCGGATCTTCATGAACAGCGCTTCGGCCTCGGCGATGTGCCGGGCGTCCTTGTCGTTCACCGGATAGCCCAGGTAGTGCAGGGCGGCCGGGAGCATCTCGGTCGGCGAGTCGAGGAAGCTGATCCCGCAGGCCTTGAGCTTCTCGGCGTTCTCCGGCTTGAACAGCAGGTCCCAGGAATTGACCGGCGCGTTCTTGCCGAGCACTTCGCGTACCTTGTCCGGGTTGAAGCCGATGCCGATCGAGCCCCACATGTACGGGAACGCATGGGCGTTGTCCGGATCGCTGGCGGCGGCGTTCTTGAGCAGCACCGGGTTGAGGTTCTTCCAGTTCGGCAGCTTGGATTTGTCCAGGGCCTGGTAGACCCCGGCCTTCACCTGCTTGGCCAGAAAGCTGTTGGACGGCACGACGATGTCGTAGCCGGACTTGCCCGCCAGCAGACGCGCCTCCAGGGTCTCGTTGCTGTCGAACACGTCGTAGGTCACCTGGATGCCGGTCTCGTCCTCGAACTTCTTGACGGTGTCGGGGGCGATGTAGTCGGACCAGTTGTAGACGCGCAGCACCTTGTCGTTGGCCTGGGCGCCCGTGGCGATTGCGCCCAATAAGGACAGTGTCAGCAGAGTCCTGCCAAACATTTTCATCGGTGAAACTCCATTTTTCTTGTTCAAAAACACAGCTACTTCACGTTGCGGCAATAACCTGTGGCGAGGGAGCTTGCTCCCGCTGGGCAGCGAAGCGGCCCCAAAGGCTTGTGAGCATTGCGCACTCAAGCGGGACGGTTCGGCGCCCCGACAAGCTCCCTCGCCACATTCGTCAGGCCGTGGCCGCCGCGCGCTGCGGCTGTTGCCACGATTCGTTGGCCGTCTGGTCCATGGCTTCCTGGATCGCCCGCTTGCGGTTGGCTTCCGCCTTGCGGCCGAAGTACCAGACCAGGAAGGTCACCAGCGACACCGCCAGCAGGATCAGGCTGGCCACGGCGTTGATTTCGGGCTTCACGCCCAGGCGCACCGCCGAGAACACTTCCATCGGCAGCGTGGTCGAGCCGGGGCCGGACACGAAGCTGGCCAGCACCAGGTCGTCCAGCGACAGGGCGAACGACATCATGCCGCCCGCCGCCAGCGACGGCGCGATCATCGGGATGGTGATCAGGAAGAACACCTTGAACGGCTTGGCGCCCAGATCCATCGCTGCTTCCTCGATCGACAGGTCCAGCTCGCGCAGGCGCGCCGACACCACCACCGCCACATAGGCCGCGCAGAACGTGGTGTGGGCGATCCAGATGGTGACGATGCCGCGCTCCTGGGGCCAGCCGATCAATTGTGCCATGGCCACGAACAGCAACAGCAGCGACAGGCCGGTGATCACCTCGGGCATCACCAGCGGCGCGGTGACCAGGCCGCCGAACAGCGTGCGGCCCTTGAAGCGGGTGACGCGGGTCAGCACGAACGCGGCCAGCGTACCCAGCGCCACGGCGGCGATCGCGGTGTAGCAGGCGATCTCCAGCGAGCGCACCACCGAGCCCATCAGCTGGGTGTTGTCGAGCAGGCCGACGTACCACTTCACCGACCAGCCGCCCCACACCGTCACC
>NZ_JBIVHR010000025.1:0-12682 GCF_044749305.1 Pseudomonas sp. NPDC089534
GTCCTCGGCCGACAGGTAAATGATCGGCACGCTGACGTAGCGGTCGTTGTGGCGGATGACCTTGGCCAGTTCGGTGCCGGTGCAGGCCGGCATGTACATGTCGAGGATGATCAGGTCCGGCTGGAAGTCCGCCAGCTCGGCCATGGCCTGGATCGGTTCTATCAGGGTGCGGGTGACGATCCCGGCGCTGTTGAGCAGGCGTTCGGTGTGCAGGGCCTGGGCGCGGGAGTCGTCGATGATCAGCACTTTATAGGGCTCGTACTGGGCGACGCAGGTCAGCACCTCGATCTTTTCCAGCAGGCTCGACGCTTCCAGGGTGCCGGTGAGGAACTCCCGGCCGCCGGCGCGCACGGCGGCCAGGCGGGTCGGGGTGTCGGTTTCGTGCAGGCTGAAGAACAGCAGCGGCAGCGGTTCCTCCAGGCCTTGCTGGGCTTCGGCGGCCAGGGTCAGGCCGATGCCGGGGCCGCTGAAGTCCACGTCCATGACGATGGCGGCGGGCAGGCGTTCGACCATCGAGGAACGGAACGCCGACACGCTGTCCAGCGGCTGGGCGCTGAGGCCGAAGAATTCCAGCTGCTTGGCCAGCCGTTCGGCGCGGTCGTGATCCTGCAGCAGCACGTAGATCGGCTTGCGCAGCGGCGGCAGGAAGGTCTGGTCGAGCTGGTCGCCGTGGCGCAGGCCGGTGCGCGACAGGCGCTGCATCAAGCGGTTGAGGTCGGTGATCAGGCCGCTGCTCAGCCGGCCGCGGTTGGCGTCCACGGCTTCCAGCGACTGGCTGATGTGGTGGGCCAGCTGCGTGTGCTCAGGCTGTTCGAAGCGCTCGGCGAAACGCAGCAGGCGCAGGTTCGCCTCGCTCAGCTCGGCGAGGTCGGCGGTGGACCATTCGCTGCGTTGCAGGCGCTGCCATATCTCAAGAATCTGACGTGCCTGATGAATTACCCGCTGGGCAAAGTGGTGCTTGAGGCGCTCGCGGCTGGGGTCTTCTGGCTCGGTCATATCCTGACTACTAGTTAGGGTGCATGCTGAGATCGACTGGTGGCTCTATGCTAGCACCTCTTTTCCCTTACATGAGTGTCGTACATCAATAATCTGCGGTGCAGCACAATTCAGTTTTTGACTTGACGGTTTCGGCCGGTCCGTGTGCTTCCAGAAAGTGCCCGTGGGCAGGGCTTGCAAGAGGTTTTCTCTCGTCTTTGAAGAGGTTTCCCGACGCGTTTTGGATGTCGTCCTGCAGGAGGTTCTGATTTTTCCCCGGAGGCGGTTTCCAGGGTGTTTATCGCTGGCAGGGTCAGGGAAACCCCTAGAAGACGATTGCCCGGTCATGACCCAGTGTTTCAACGAACGGGCCAGCGATGCCCAGCGCCTGAACCACAACACCACCGCCGTCGACGACGGCCGCACCATCGGTTTCGGCCGCAACCCGCTGGCGGACCTCTCCGACCTCGACCAGCGCATGGAATTCGTCCTCTTTCGGGGCGCGGCATCGCTGTTTTTCTCGGATGCCCGCAACGGCGGGTGCCGGGCCGAGGCACGTTGCTGTATGGTTGCTGTCGAACCGTTGAACCCAAGTCTGAAAGGATATCGCCATGCTGGACTGGAAGAATCGCGCGGGCAGCGCGCCTGAACGTGCCGCCGAACCCAAGTCGGCCACCCGCAGCTATCTGGGCGGCCTGCTGTTCAGCCGTGCGCTGGCCACCCTGGTCGGCATTTACCTGTTGGTGACCATCGGCCTGGGCTGGTACTGGAGCCAGGAGCCGGCGCTGTTTCCGGTGGCGCAGAACGCGCAGGTCGCCGCCGAGCAGGAAGGCAAACAGATGGTGGTCGGCTACACCACCGTCGAGACCCTCAAGACCGTGGCCGGCACGTTGCTGAACAAGCCGGGCGGCTACATCTCCAACGACCGCTTCCCGCCGGGCCTGTGGATGGACAACATGCCGAGCTGGGAATACGGCGTGCTGGTGCAGGTGCGCGACCTGACCCGCGCCCTGCGCAAGGACTTCGCCCGCTCGCAGTCGCAGTCGGCCGAAGACGCCGACCTGGCCAAGGCCGAGCCGCGCTTCAACTTCGACAACAAGAGCTGGATCCTGCCCTCCAGCGAGTCGGAGTTCCAGGAAGGCATCAATTCCCTGACCCGCTACCAGGCGCGCCTGTCGAGCCCCGACCAGAAGAGCGCGCTGTTCTATGCCCGTGCCGACAACCTGAACAACTGGCTGGGCGATGTCGGCACCCGCCTGGGTTCGCTGTCGCAGCGGCTGTCGGCCAGCGTCGGCCGGGTCAAGCTCAACACCGCGCTGAAGACCGAAGTGCCGGCGGTGGGCGAAGTGCCGCAAGTCGACGAGGAAGTGGTCGAGACCCCGTGGATGCAGATCGACAACGTCTTCTATGAGGCCCGTGGCCAGGCGTGGGCGCTGTCGCACCTGCTGCGCGCCATCGAGGTGGACTTCGCCGACGTGCTGGCCAAGAAGAACGCCACGGTCAGCGTGCGCCAGATCATCCGCGAGCTGGAAGCCTCGCAGGAACCGGTGTGGAGCCCGATGATCCTCAACGGCAGCGGCTTCGGCGTGCTGGCCAACCACTCGCTGGTGATGGCCAACTACATTTCCCGGGCCAACGCCGCCGTGATCGACCTGCGCCAACTGCTCAACCAGGGCTGAGCCATGAGCCACACCCCCAACGAGGCGGCCCACCGCGCCGCCTCGGACGCCGAACATATCGCCTGGGTCGACGAGCAGGACAACCTGCTCGGCTCCCTGGCGCGGGCCGAGCTGCGCGAACGCGGGCTGATCGGCCGCGGCACCTACATCATGCTGTTCAACTCCGCCGGGGAGCTGTGCGTGCACCGCCGCACCCTGAGCAAGGCGATCTATCCCGGTTACTGGGACGTGGCCGCCGGGGGCATGGTGCTGGCCAGCGAAACCTACGCCGAATCGGCGGCCCGCGAGCTGGAAGAGGAACTGGGCGTGAGCGGCGTGGAACTGACCGCCCACGACCACTTCTTCTTCGAGGACAGCGAAAGCCGCCTGTGGTGTTCGGCGTTTTCCGCGGTGTGGGACGGCCCCCTGAAACTGCAGCCGGAAGAAGTGTTGGAAGCGCGCTTCATTCCCGTCGGGCAGGTCATGCTCGAAATCACGCAAAAGCCTTATTGCCCGGACTCCCTGGCGGCGCTGGAGCGCTATTTGAAGGCCCAGGGAAACGACGTCGCAAAGAAGGTGTAAATTGGCGCCGATTGGCTCTTAGCAAGTCGGCCTTTTGCCGTTACACTGCGCGACCTTTTCAAGCTGCGCCGGCCCGCTTTCCCGAAAGCGAGCGGTGCAGTAGCGCTGCCCCTGCCTGAGTGGGGCTTCGCGGTCGATCACCTTGCCCAAGGTGGCGGCCAGTCTTTTGTCCTCCCGAGAGGATTGCCGGTGGCCAAAAAAGCCGCATCCTTCGCCGCCCTGGGCGGCCTGGTGTTTTCCACCGACGCAGGTCGTCATTGCCCGGAATGCAGTAAACCGGTGGACGCCTGCATCTGCAGACAGACACAGATCCCGGCCGGCGACGGCATTGCCCGCGTGCGCCGCGAGAGCAAGGGCCGCGGCGGCAAGACGGTGACCACCATCACCGGCGTGCCGCTGGCCATCGATGCGCTCAAGGAGCTGGCGGCGACGTTGAAGAAACGTTGCGGCACCGGCGGCGCACTGAAGGACGGGGTCATCGAAATCCAGGGCGATCATGTCGAGCTACTCTTGGCCGAGCTGATCAAGCAAGGTTTCAAGGCGAAGAAGTCCGGCGGCTAGCAGCCTCTGTGAAAGCCACTCGCGGCTTGATCCGGCCCTGAACCCGTTCAGGCCCGGCGTCGTCTCATTGGTTTTCACAGAGCCTGTTCATGACCGGTCTCTAAACTCGTGACAGCGGGCGCGGTCTACCGCCCGCTGACGAACCGTCATTTTCATTCTTTAGACTGCGCCGGCCTGACTGACAGGCGACGCTTCATGACTTCTTTATAGGGGACTTCGATGTCCGTACGACGCACACGCAAAGACGATGGCAGCCAATGGACAGTTGCGGACAGCCGCAGTGTTTACGGGATCCGCCATTGGGGGGCCGGGTATTTCGCGATCAATGACGCCGGTCGCGTCGAAGTTCGTCCGAACGGCCCGAGCAGTTCGCCCATCGACCTGTTCGAACAGGTCGACCAGCTGCGCAAGAGCGGCTTGTCCCTGCCGTTGCTGGTGCGCTTCCCCGACATCCTGCAGGACCGCGTCCGTCAGCTGACCGGCGCCTTCGACGCGAACATCGAGCGTCTGGAGTACCAGAGCAAGTACACCGCGCTGTACCCGATCAAGGTCAACCAGCAGGAAGCGGTGATCGAGAACATCATCGCCACGCAGAACGTGTCCATCGGCCTTGAGGCCGGCTCCAAGCCGGAGCTGCTGGCGGTGCTGGCGCTGGCGCCGAAGGGCGGCACCATCGTCTGCAACGGCTACAAGGACCGCGAGTTCATCCGCCTGGCGCTGATGGGCCAGAAACTCGGCCACAACGTGTTCATCGTGATCGAGAAGGAATCGGAAGTCGGCCTGGTGATCGAAGAGGCCGCCTCCCTGCGCGTGAAGCCGCAGGTCGGCCTGCGCGTGCGCCTGTCGTCGCTGGCCTCGTCGAAGTGGGCGGACACCGGCGGCGAGAAATCCAAGTTCGGCCTGTCGGCGGCGCAGCTGCTGTCGGTGGTCGAGCGCTTCCGCGCGGCCGGCCTGGATCAGGGCATCCGCCTGCTGCACTTCCACATGGGTTCGCAGATCGCCAACCTGGCCGACTACCAGCACGGCTTCAAGGAAGCGATCCGCTACTACGGCGAGCTGCGCAACCTCGGCCTGCCGGTCGATCACATCGACGTCGGCGGCGGCCTGGGCGTGGACTACGACGGCACCCACTCGCGCAACGCCAGCTCGATCAACTACGACATGGACGACTACGCCGGCGTCGTGGTCGGCATGCTCAAGGAGTTCTGCGACGCGCAGAGCCTGCCGCATCCGCACATCTTCTCCGAAAGCGGCCGTTCGCTGACCGCCCACCACGCGATGCTGGTGGTGCAGGTGACCGACGTCGAGAAACACAACGACGACGTGCCGCAGATCGAGAACAAGGACGCGCTGCCGGAGACCGTGCAGTGGCTGGTGGACCTGCTCGGCCCGACCGACATCGAGATGGTCACCGAGACCTACTGGCGCGCCACCCACTACATGAGCGACGTGGCGGCCCAGTACGCCGACGGCAAGCTGACCCTGGCCGAGAAGGCCCTGGCCGAGCAGTGCTACTTCGCCGTGTGCCGTCGCCTGCACAACTCGCTGAAGGCGCGTCAGCGTTCGCACCGTCAGGTGCTGGACGAGCTCAACGACAAGCTGGCCGACAAGTACATCTGCAACTTCTCGGTGTTCCAGAGCCTGCCGGACACCTGGGCGATCGACCAGGTGCTGCCGATCATCCCGCTGCACCGCCTGGATGAGGAGCCGCTGCGCCGCGCCGTGCTGCAGGACCTGACCTGCGACTCCGACGGCAAGATCAACCAGTACGTCGACGAGCAGAGCATCGAGACCAGCCTGCCGGTGCACGCACTGAACGAGGGCGAGGACTATCTGCTGGGCGTGTTCCTGGTCGGCGCCTACCAGGAGATCCTCGGCGACATGCACAACCTGTTCGGCGACACCGACTCGGTGAACATCTACCAGAACGCCGACGGCAGCGTGTACCACGCCGGCATCGAAACCCACGACACCATCGAGGACATGCTGCGTTACGTGCACCTGTCGCCGGAAGAGCTGATGACCCACTACCGCGACAAGTGCGCCAGTGCCCGCATCAGCGCCAACGAGCGCACCCAGTTCCTCGATGCCCTGCGCCTGGGCCTGACCCGCTCCTCCTACCTGTCCTCCTGAGGCCGGGTGCATGCCTGCCAGGTTGTCTGAATTTTTTCCCAGTACCGTGGAAAATTCGGATGGCCTGGTGGGATCTTTCTCAAGTTTTTCGCGAAATTATTCGCTGTCCTTCCCAGCCAAGCGAAGCAGTCTGCTTTTCGCGTAGGTCATTTCCTAAGTTGTACTTCGGCTCTCTACTCGGCCAAGGCTCTCGGCGAGAATCCCCGGCTGTCCCTCCTGTAGAGATCCGCCCATGTTCGATCCAGTCAACGAGCCGTTGTTTCGCCTCGACGTCACGGGACTGCCCGAGCCCCTGGAAGTGCTGGCGTTTTCCGGTCGCGAAGGCCTTGCCGAACCTTATCTGTTCGACGTCGATGTGCTGATCGACGATCCGCGACTGGATCTGGCCGGCCTGATGTTCCGGCCGGCGTTCCTGCGGTTCGGGCCGGCGCCTGCGGGGGTGCACGGTCAGCTGCAGAGCCTTGTCCAGCATGAGCACGGCTCCGGATCCCGGCTGTGCCGGGTACGGCTGGCGCCGGCGTTGAGCTGTCTGGCGCTGCGCCGCAGCCAGCGGATCTTCAGCGGCCGCTCGGTGCCGCAGATCCTGGATCAGGTGCTCAAGGAGCACGGTATCGTCGGCGTCCAGCGTCGGTTCCGGCTTTCGGGCCACTACCCGCCCCAGGCGTTCCGCACCCAGTACCACGAGTCGGACCTGCAGTTCGTCCAGCGCCTGTGCGCGCAGTCGCGGATTCACTATCACTTCGAGCACCGGCACGACGGGCATTGCCTGGTGTTCGGCGATGACCCGTCCAACCTGCCGCCGGCGGGAGACGCGCCGTTCGGCGGGACGGGCCTGAGCCGATGGCAGGAGCGCAACGGTTGCCGGATGCAGGGCGAGGCGGCGCAGACGGCAGAGGGATGCACGCAGATGCCGCAGCTGCGCAGCGGCCGGCGACTGTCGCTGAACGGCCCTGCGGCCTTGGGCGGCCAGCGTGACTGGCTGCTGGCGCGGGTCGAGCATCAGGCCAGCACGTCCCTGGATCCGCCCTACAGCAACCGCATCGCCTGCATCTCGCCCGACGGTTTTGGACTCGCGGCGGTGCCGCCGGACGTCCCGCGCATGCACAGCCTGCAGCGGGCCTGGGTGGTCGCGGTGGACGAGCCGCAACCGGAGCCGTCGCGGCCGGTGGCGGTGCAGTTCGACTGGATCTACCAGGGCGAAGGCGCGGCGCCCAGCCATTGCTGGCTGCCCCTCGCGCCGGGGCTGGCCGATGTGTCGCCGGCGGCGCTGGGCGAGGGTGTCGAAGTGGTGGTGGGGTTTGTGGATGGGGATCCCGACCGGCCCGTCATCTGCGGCATTCTCCAGGCGCCGGCCGTCGGGGAACCGGTCGGGGAGCACGGACCGCCGGCCGATGCGCAGGAGAGCGAAGGGCTGGCGCAATGGCTGGGCGCTGCGGAGCCGTTGCTGTTGCTGTGCCTGATCCCCGGCGGGGGCAGTTTCGCCCACTGCCCGCAACCGGTCTGCGGTTGCCGGCTGCTGGGTGCGGCGGATCCGGGCGGTATCAGATGAGCGGCCCGTCGTCGGCGCCGATGGCGCAGTGGCTGCTGCTGGACGTCCCCCAGGCGTCCCTGGCGCTGGACACGCTGCGCCGGGGCTTTGCGCAGCAACGTCAGGTCTGGCTGTTCGACGCCACTGAGTTTCAGCCGGTGCGCGAACAGGGCCCGCTGCTGGTCGACCTTCAGGGCTGTCCAGCCCTGGCGGCCCTGTGCCTCAGCGATCCGCAGACCTGGCGCGGACTGTTGCTCTACAGCGAGGCGCCGGCCGAACGCTTGCTGGCGCACCTGCGGCGCATGCTGACGGTGTCGGTCGGGCTGCATCACCGGGCCTTGCTCGGTTTCTACAACGCTCAGACCGCCAGTTACCTGTTCGATGCCTGCGATGCGTCGCAACTGAGCCGCTGGCTCGGGCCGATCCGCCGGCTGCGCTGGTACGGCGGCACGTGGGCCGACCGGGCGCTGGGCAGCCAGGGGTGGCAGCAATTGCGCAATCCGGGGCTGGCGGTCGCACCGCTGGCGATTGACCACAGCCTGAGTGCGCTCCAGCAAAAGCGCTTGCAGACATGCCAACTTGAACAGCACGTCTGGCGCTGGAGCCAGGCGCTGGGCACCGACTACAGTGCGTTGTGGCGGTATGTCCAGGAAGGCCTCGGCCTGGGCTTCAGCGAACGCGCCGTGCTGGACGGCTGGCTGTGGCTGCGAGTGCAGCACCCCCGTGCGCCGCTGGAGCCACCGCCCGGAGGCCTGACCCCGCAGCAGCGGCTCGATCACCTGCATCGCCTGTGGCAGGGTGACGGGCCCTGAGCGAGGGCGGCGTCAATGGGCGCCGGCGCTGAACCAGCCGTCGTCGCGGCGCAGGCGCAGTGCCTGAACGCCGAGCGTCACGCTGCGCAGCACCATGAACAGCAGGAACGAAATCCACAGCCCATGGTTGCCCAGGTCCTGCAGCAGCCAGGCCAGGGGCAGCAGCGCGAACACCGTCAGCAGCATGCAGTTGCGCATCTCCCTGGCCCGGGTGGCGCCGATGAACAGGCCGTCGAGCAGGTAGCTCCAGACGGCGATCAGCGGCAGCGCGGCGAGGTAGGGCAGGTAGACGGAGGCGGTGTCGCGCACGCTCTGGATGTCGGTCTGCATCTCGATGAACAGATGCCCGGCGCACAGGAACCCTGCGGCGAAGCCGAGGCTGGCCAGCAACGACCAGCCGCCGGCCACCACCAGCGAGCGGCGCAGGGCGATGCGGTCGCGGGCGCCGATGGCGTGTCCGCACAGGGCTTCCACCGCGTGGGCCAGGCCGTCCAGGGCGTGGGCCGTCAGCAGCAGGCCGTTGAGCAGCAGCGCATTGGCCGCCACGGTGGCGTCGCCCAGCCGCGCGCCTTGCACGGTGATCAGGAAAAACACCGATTGCAGCGCCAGGCTGCGGATGAAAATGTCGCGGTTGACCATCAGCAACGGGCGCCAGCTGTCCCATCGCTTCAGCGCCGCCCAGACGATGCGGCCGGGATAGGCGCGCAAGGCCTTCGACGTCAACGACAGGCCGAGCAGGGCGCCGCACCATTCGGCCACCACCGACGCCCGGGCCGAACCGGCCACGCCCCAGTCCAGGCCGATGACGAACCACAGGTTGAGCACGATGTTGATCAGGTTGGTGGTCAGCAGGATCGCCAGCGGCGCCCGGGCGTTCTGGGTGCCGAGGAACCAGCCGACCAGCGCATAGGTGGCCAGGGCCGCCGGCAGGCCGAGCAGGCGGGTGTGGAAAAACTCCCGGGTCAGCTGATCGAGCTCCGCCGACGGCTGCATGAAATGCAGGGCGACGCCGCTCAGGGGCACGCCCAGGACACCGAGCAGCGCCGCCAGCCCCATCGCCAGCAGCAGGCCCTGCAGCAGGATCCGGCGCAGCGCCGCGCCGTCGCTGCGACCCGCCGCCTGCGCCGTGAACCCGGTGGTGCCCATGCGCAGGAAACCCATGGCCCAGGCCAGGAACGTGTACAGGCTGGCGCCCACCGCCACGGCGCCCAGCTGATGGGCGTGGGGCAGGTGACCGATGACGGTGCTGTCGACCAGCGCCACCAGCGGCACGGAAATGTTGGAAAGGATCATCGGGGCGGCGAGGGCCCAGACCCGGCGGTGGGTCGGACGGTCACGCCAGTCGGCGGTCAGGTTGGACATGCGGGCTCCTTGAGGTGCCCGCATTGTAGCGGCTGCTTGCGGGGATGGCGCCAGTGGAGGATCCGGCTCAGTGGATGATCCAGCTCAGCAGCCACAGCCCCAGCAGCAGCCAGATGATCCCGGCGACGATCCGCACGTTCATGAAGGCGCGGATCGCCGACCACAGCAGCATCAGCCCGATGATCAGCGTGACGATGCTGATGATCGAGGTGTCCATGCCCAGCGTGCGCGCCAGGCCGTCGATGAAGTTGCCGCCGGCGTTGCCCAGCAGGTTGAACAGGCCGCTCAGGCCGTCGACGATGAAACGGATGACCGAGCCGAGCGCCTGGCCCAACCATTCGAAAAAGCTTTCTGCCTGCATGTATCCATCCTGATCAAAAGGCCGAACCTTGGGCCGCCGCGAGCGCGGCCCGGTTCCCTGCAAGCATAGAGGTTTTGCCTCGTTCCCACAGTGAATCCAACAGCGCCGCCGGACCTGCGCCCCTTGCCTTCGGCCGGCATCCCCCCGAAGCTATGCGCATTCAGGAGAGCCCGATGAACCTTGTTGAACTGACCGAACGCCTGCACGCCATCCGTGACCGCAACGACTGGCGGCAGTTTCACAGCCCGAAGAACCTGGCCATGGCCGCCAGCGTGGAAATGGCCGAGCTGGTGGAGATCTTCCAGTGGCTGAGCGAAGACCAGTCGCGGGAACTGCCGGCGGACAAGCTCGCCCATGCCGGCCAGGAAGTCGGCGACATCGTTCTCTACCTGCTTCTGCTGTGCAGTGAGCTGGGGCTGGACATGAACGAGGTGGTGCGCAGCAAGCTGGCCGACAGCGAACGGCGGTTCGGCGGATGAGCGACCGTCACTTCGACCAATTGGCGACCCGGTTCGCCGAGAAGATCTACGGCGGCGCCAAGGGCGCGATCCGTCTGG
This sequence comes from Pseudomonas sp. NPDC089534, assembly GCF_044749305.1. Taxonomy (NCBI): domain Bacteria; kingdom Pseudomonadati; phylum Pseudomonadota; class Gammaproteobacteria; order Pseudomonadales; family Pseudomonadaceae; genus Pseudomonas; species Pseudomonas sp. NPDC089534. The sequence continues at coordinate 10,530 of NZ_JBIVHR010000025.1, forward strand.
CGGTGCTGCAGGCCGACCTGGCCGAGGCCTTGCCGGAGCGGCCGCTGCGGGTGCTGGACATCGGCGCGGGGCTGGGGCACATGTCGCTGTGGCTGGCCGAGCGCGGGCATGAGGTGACCCTGGCCGAGCCCGCCGAACCGATGCTCGAAGGCGCACGCCAGCGTTTCGCCGAGGCCGGGCGGCAGGCGACGTTCATCCAGGCGCCGTGGCAGGAACTGCCGGGCCTGCTCACTGGATCCTACGACCTGGTGATCTGCCATGCAGTGCTGGAATGGCTGGCCGAGCCGCACACGATCCTGCCGGTGCTGCACCGATTGACCGCCCCCGGCGGCTGGCTGTCGCTGGCGTTCTACAACCGCGACGCGCTGGTCTACCGCAACCTGCTCAAGGGCCATTTCAAGAAGCTGCGCAAGAACGACATGGCCGGCGAGAAGCAGAGCCTGACCCCGCAGCAGCCGCTGGATCCGCGGGAGCTGGCCGCGCAACTCGCAGGTTCGTGGCAGGTCGAAAGCCAGAGCGGCGTGCGGGTTTTCCACGATTACATGCCGGTGGAGTTCCAGGCCCGCGCCGCATTGCCGGACTTGCTGGAAATGGAGCTTGCCCACCGTCGTCACCCAAGCTTCGCCGGGCTTGGGCGTTACCTGCACTGGATCTGCCGGCCGATCTGATCGGAGCATGAAATGAAAACGCATTTCGGGTTATTGCTGGTCTGCCTGGGCCTGGCCGCCTGCCAGGGCAGCAACCCTTACGTGGCGCAGTCGCGCCCCTTGCCGCCGGCCCCGCCGCAGGCCGCCACGGTGTTCGACCGCAGCGCCTACCCGGCGCCGCCACGGGACTACGGGCGCTACCGCAGTTGGGCCTGGCTCAACGGGCGCCTGCCGCCGGGCACGGCCTGGGCGGACTCGGCGCAGGTGGCCGAGGCCGTCAGCAACGCCCTCGATCAGCGCGGCTTGCGGCCGTTGCGCGACAACCGCCCGGCCGACCTGTTCGTCAGCGCCGACCTCCGGCTGGAAACCCGTCTGCGCCAGGTGCAGGACGATTACGGCTACTACGGCGGATACGGCGGCTATGACCGCTATGGCCGGGGTTACGGGATGTACAACACCGTGCCGGTCGTGCGCACCTATCAGGAGCAGGTCGTGGTGGTGCGGGTCGATCTGTTCGATGCCGGCACCGGCCAGCCGGTGTGGAGCGCCAGCGCCGAGACCGGCACCCGCGGCAACCAGATCGAACGTGCCGACGCGATCCGCGAGGCTGTGGAAAAGGCCATGTCGGCGTATCCTCCCAGTTAGCTTCAAGGCAACGCGAAGCGCCCCCAAGGTTCATGTCTTCCAACGGAGAAAAACCATGTTCCGCCGTCTCGCTCTACTGGCCGTGGCCGCGCTGCTCAGTGCCTGCGCCGCCAACCAGGTCAACCATGACTTCGACGCCAGCCGCGACTTTGCCGCCTACCGCAGCTGGAGCTGGAAAGAACCCGCCCTGCAATACCGCCCCGACGATCCGCGGATCAAGAGCGACCTCACCGAACAGCGCATCCGCCAGGCCGTCGCCGACCAGCTCGACCAACGCGGCCTGCGCCCGGCGGCCCAAGGGGCCCGGGGCGACCTGAACGTCCAGACCTACCTGATCGTCGAGGACCGTCAGCAACAGGTGACGACCAACTACGGCGGCGGTTGGGGCGGCCCCTGGAACGGCTACTGGGGCGCGCCGATGTACAACGAGACCCGCAACGTCACCTACAAGGTCGCCACCATCCAGATCGACCTGATCGACGGCAAGGACGGCAAACTGGTCTGGCGAGGCAGCGACGAACAGATGCTCAGCCGCACGCCGAACCCGTCCGACCGCAGCAGCGCGATCCGCGAGACCGTCGGCCGGATCCTGGCCAACTACCCGCCGCGTTAGGATCCTTGCGGGCGCTTGCCTGCAAGCGATGAGGCCGGCATTTCCATTGCCTGACCCGCCGCCTTCGCCAGCAGGCTGGCTCCCACAGGACATCTCGGGTGAGCGCCAAGCCTGCGGTCACCGCCGAACCCTGTGGGAGCTGGCTTGCCAGCGATGAGGCCGGCACGGCTGGCATTTTCGTTGCCTGACCCACCGCCATCGCCAGCAGGCTGGCTCCCACAGGACATCTCGGGTGAGCGCCAAGCCTG
>NZ_JBIVHR010000025.1:12780-20174 GCF_044749305.1 Pseudomonas sp. NPDC089534
CAGGACATCTCGGGTGAGCGCCAAGCCTGCGGTCACCGCCGAACCCTGTGGGAGCTTGCCTGCAAGCGATGACGGCGGCCCATTCCCCATCAATGCATCAGCCCGATCCACATCGCCAACCCATGGGCTGGCGCGTTGCCAGCAGTGTCGTCCCGCCACGTCTACACTGATGGGCACCAATGGAGGTAGCGCTCGGCCCTGTGCCGGCAAAGGAGTGCGCGATGTCGCCTCGTTCACGGTTTTGCGGCCCCGCCCGGCAGCGGGGGGCCATCGGGCTGATGGCGGCCGCCATGTTGAGCCTGGCCGTGGTGATGATGCTGCTGGTGGTCGACAGCGGCCGCCTGTACATGGAACAGCGCAAATTGCAGCGGGTGGCGGACAATGCCGCCCTGGAAGCGGTCAGCCGCGGCGGCACCTGCGCCGGCGGGTTGACGGCCGCCGCCTACGCCACGCAGAACGCCGCGCGCAACGGCTTCACCGCCGATGCCGACAACACCCTCGCCGCCACCTGCGGCACCGTGCAGACCGCCGCTTCGGGCCTGCGCACCTTCACCGTCGACGCGACCCAGACGGGCGCCGTCAAAGTCGTCGTCACGCACACCCTCACCACCAGTTTCGCCGGCGGCGTCCAGGCGCTGTTCACTGGCGCCCCGGTCAGCCTGAACACCCAACTCACCGCCTCGGCGGTGGCCGCCAAACCGCAGCCGCCGCTCGCCCAGCTGAGCATCCGCAGCAACCTGGCCAACATCAGCACCGCGCAGTCGAACATCCTCAACGCGCTGTTCTCCGGGCTGCTGGGCGGCAACGTCAACCTGACGGCGCTGGGCTGGAACGGGCTGCTCAACACCGACATCAACCTGCTCAGCTACCTGAACCAACTGGCCATCGACCTGAATGTGGCCGCCGGCAACTACAGCCAACTGCTCAATACCCAGGCCACAGTGACGCAACTGATCCAGGCCGCCGCGAAGGTGGCGCAGCTCAACGGCGCCACCGCCGAAGTGATCACGGCGCTGGGCACGCTGCAGGTGGCGGCGGCCAATGCCTCCCCGGTCAAGCTGGGCGACATCCTGCAATTGCAGACCGGCACCACGGCGGCGGGGCTGGACGCCAACCTGCAACTGCTGCAACTGATCCAGGGCATGGTGCAACTGGCCAACAGCAAGAGCGCGGTGGCCGCGACGCTGCCGGTCAGCGTGCTGGGGCTGGCCAACGTCACGGTGCGGGTCAAGGTGATCGAGCCGCCGCAGCTGTCCGCCGTGGGCGACCCGTCGCTGGCCAAGGCCGATCCGCAGGGGGCGAACAGGATCTACGTGCGCACGGCCCAGGTGCGCACGATGCTGTCGGTGAACCTGCCGGTGCTGTCCGGGGTGACCGGGCTGACCAATGCGGTGCTGGGACTGGTCGGCACACTGACGCCGACGCTCAACTCGTTGCTGAGCCTGAACCTGGTCGCCACGCTGAACTCGGTCGGCTGCCTGTTGGGGGCCGGCTGCGAGCAACTGGATCCGCAGCTGTTGCCGTCGCCGCGGATCGATATCAACCTGGAGGCGGGCGGCGCTGAAAGTTATGTCGTCGACTTCAGTTGTCCTGCGGGCAACAGCGGAACCAAAAGCCTGACGGCCCGCACCAAAACGTCTCTCGTCGATCTCAAGTTGGGCACGATCGATTCGGCCAATGCATTTTCTTCTGTTGCCAAACCCACGGTTACCCCACTGCCCTTGATCGATCTTGGCACCGTGACTTGTCACAAGATTCTCGGAATCGGTAGCTGCGACCCAACCACTCATGTGCAGTTCGGCGCAGGGGGTATCGGAATCATGGTCGATAGCAGTATCGCTGCGGGAGGTGCAGGGAGCGGCCAGGATCTGTTGTTCTCCAGCATGGCTCCGTTCGCCACGCCGCCCAACCTGAAACTGCCGCCCAGCGTGTTGTCCGCCACGCCGACCAGCAACATCGTCGCCAGCCTGTCCAACACCCTGGCCGGCATCAGCATCGTTGCCTACCAACCCGTGGGAAACAGTCCGCTCGGTGCCGTCACGGCCACCGTCACAGCCCTGATCGGCAGCGTCGTCTCCCTGCTTCAGCCGGTCATCACCAACGTGTTGAGCCCACTGCTCGACCCCCTGCTCAACAACCTCCTCGCCAGCCTCGGCATCAACCTGATGAGCGTGGACGTCGGCGCCAACATGACCTGCGGCCAGACCGGCAAGGCCTATCTGGTCATCTAGGCCTCGTCCGGGGCGATGGGCAGTTCGATGCAGAACCGCGCCCCGTCCGCCGAGTTGCGCACGCTCAGGTGGCCGCCCATGTTCTCGACGATGCCGTAGCTCACCGACAGCCCCAGCCCGGTGCCGACCCCCACCGGCTTGGTGGTGAAGAACGGCTCGAAGATCCGCTCCAAGAGCCGTGGGTCGATGCCGCCGCCGTTGTCCTCCACCCACAGGCGCACCTTGTGCTCGTCGCGCTCGGCGTAGATCGAGATCCACGGCTTGAACGCAGGGTCTGACTCGCGCTTGCCCAGCAGCGCATCCCGGGCGTTGACCATCAGGTTGATCAGCACCTGCTCAAGCTGATCGACGTAGCCGCGGCAGTGCACGGCGAACGGGGTCTCGCTGATGCGCAGGTCCACCCCTTTGCCGCGCATGCCCTCGGCCAGCAGCGACAGCGTGCCCTCGATGGCGGTGGCCGGGTTGAACAGTTGCTGCTCGATCTCGGAGCGGCGGCCGAACACCCGCATGTGGTCCACCACCTTCGCGGCGCGCTGCACCTGGGCGTCGATGCGGTTGAGCTTGTCGGTCAGGTAATCGACCTGCACATCGCCGTTGCCCAGGCGCTTGAGCACGTTGACGATGGCCATGCGCATCACGTTCAGCGGCTGGTTTATCTCGTGGGCCAGGCCCGTGGCCATTTCGCCGAGGGTGGCCATTTTCGCGCTCTGCGTGAGCTGCTGCTGGGAGCGGCGCACTTCGGTGTTGTCGCGGCCCACGGCCTGCACTTCGGTCAACCGACCTTGCTCATCGAACACGCCGCGGTCCGACCACACCCACCACGCGTGCTCGCGGCCCGGCAACTGCAGGCTGATCTCCGCCGTGCTGACCGGGTTGTCCGGGGTCAGCGCGGCCAGGCGCTGGAGGAAGGCGGCGCGCTGCTCGTCGGACAGCCAACTGCCCAGGTCGATGCCCGGCAACTGCTGCGGCGTGCATTCCAGGTAGTGGGCCAGGGGCTGGTTGCCGAAGGTCAGGATCAGGTCCGGACGGTAGCGGCAGATCATCGCCGGCGAGTCTTCCACCAGGATCCGGTAGCGCTCCTCGCTCTGGCGGATCTGCTCGGCGGCCAGGGTCGCGTCGGTGACGTCCAGCCACAGCCCGACCGCCTCCACCGGCAGGCCGAGGTCGTTGCGCAGCAGCCGGGCCTCGTCGAGCAGCCAGTGGTAGTCGCCGCGATGGTCGCGCAGGCGGTAGCGGGCCCGCACCGAACCTTCGCGCAGCAGTTGCCGGCAGCGCTCGAAGTAGCCGTCGCGGTCGTCGGGGTGGATCCGCTCGGCCAGCCCCGCCGCGTCGAGGTCCTCCAGGCGCCAGCCCAGCAGCGGTTGCAGGCTGGCGCTGAAGAACGAAGGCAGCAGCGCGCCTTCGACGTAGCGCTGGACATAGATCACCGCCGGCGAGCTGGCGATCAGGTTGTCCAGGCGCGCGTGGGCGGCGGCGGTCTGCTGTTGCTGGTTCTTGATGTCGCTGATGTCGAGCATGAACCCCACCAGCCGCCGGCCCTCGCCGCTGCCGGCGACCTGGCCCTGCACGCGGAACCAGGCGTCGGGGCGGTGCAGGCGCACGCACAGCGACAGGGCCTCGCCGCGCAGTTGCAGGGCATTGAGGCGGCTGCGCAGTTCTTCGCGGTCGGCGGGGTGGATCTGCTCCAGCCAGTGCCCGACCGGCAGGGCCTCGGTGTCCAGTTGCAAGTCGGCCGCCAGCGCCGGCGCCAGTTGCACCGACTCGCCGTTGCCGGCCATTTCCCACCAGCCGGTGCCGAGCAGGCCCTGCAACGATTCCAGCCGTTCCAGATGGCGCTGGTGTTCCTGCTCGCGCAGGCGGCCGAGCAAGGGGCCGGCCACGGCGCTCGCCAGCAGCGTCCAGTCGCGGTCGTCCAGGTGCGGCGCGGCTTCTTGCGCCCGGTAGAAACCGCAGAGCAGCCAGGCCACCGTGCCCCGGTCATCGCTGTAGGGCACGGCCAACCCGTCGGCGCTGCCGAACGTGGCCTGTACCCGCGTGTGCTCATCCAGCCCATGGTGGGCGCCGATCCGCTGGGGCGCGCTGCCGTTGAGGCTGTCCAGCGGCGTGCCCAGGCGCTGGCCGTCCTGCCACAGCGCCGGCGCGTCGTGGGCGCAGAACCGGCCATGGATCCGCCAGCCCTGTTCCCGGTCGTCCGGCAGGGCCAGCGCCAGGCACGGGATCCGCCAGCGCTGGGCGATGGCCTGCAACTGCTCGGCCACGACGATCGGCAAACGCAGCAGGCTGCAGGCCCGCAACTGTTCGGCGACTTGCCCCGCCAGCCGCTGGCAGGCGTCGCGCTGACGCGATTGCTGGCGTTCGAGCAGCAGGTCGGCGATGTCCATCAACGGCATCAGCCAGCCGTCGCCCTGGGGCTGCACCCAGCCGCGCAGGTGCAGGGGCTGGCCGCCGAGGCCGGGAAAGTCCAGGTCCAACAGTTGCCCCTGCCAGTCCGCCGGCCGACCTTCGATGGCCAGGGTGCTGTGGGGCAGCAGCCAGGCCCGCAGCGGCAAGGGCTGCTCCGTCGGTGCCTGCTGGGCCAACAGGTGCCGCAGCGGGCCGGCGGCCTGCATGACGCAGCCGTCGGCGTCCAGATAGAGGTGCAGGCCCAATGCGGGCGAGCCGAGCCTGTCCGGCAAGTCGAGGGCGGCGGGCGGTGCGCGTTTGAGCAGGCGGCCGAGGAGCTTGTCCCCCGAACTCAAAATTGCAGGCTCGAGGTGGCGGTCAGGTTGGCCGGCAGGCTGGGCACCGTGCCGACGCCGGGCAGCACCAGGAACGGCAGGACCTGATTCAGCTTGCTGGTGGGGTAGTTGACGCTGACGGTCAGGGTGCCGGCGCTGTAGACCGCGCTGGTGTCCACGCCGATCACCAGGTTGAACGACGCCGGCACCCACGACAGTTGCTGCTGCAAGGTGGTGTTGGCGGTGTTCACCAGCACGGTGGAGTAGTTGGCCGTGGCGGGATCGACCGCCACGCCGCGGCGCACCGCTTCGGACGTGGCCTGGTTGAACGACTGCATCAGCACGAACGGCAGGCTGTAACTGACCAGCCCGTAGAACACGGCGAAAAAGACCACGAACACCAGGGCGAACTCGATCGCCACCGCGCCTTTTTGCGACTTCCCGAAGCCGGTTTTCATGAGTGCGTCTACCCTGACAGTCACTGCGTAGTATCAGCATAGAATCATTCAGCGGAAACGGACGGGTTTTACCGGATGCAGACACTTGTCCTCCTGGCCTGGCTGGCGCTGTGCGCCGCCCAGGATGCCCGCCAGCGGCGGATCGCCAATGCCTTGACCCTCGGTGCCGGCGCGCTGGCGCTGGCGTATCTGCTGTGCACCGGCAGCACCTGGATCGGTGCCGAAGCGGCGCAGGGCGGCTGGGCGTTCGGGCTGGCGCTGGCGTTCACATTGCCGGGTTACCTCATGGGCCGGATGGGCGCCGGGGATGTGAAACTAATGACAGCCCTGGGCCTTGCGACGGACGGTCTGTGGGTGCTGGCGGCGGTGATCGGCGCGGCGGTGGCGAGTGTGGCCTGGTGGCTGCTGGCGCCAAGAGTCTGGCTGCATATGGGTCAAGGGCTTAGGGAGCGATTTCGCTATCTGGGGCCAGAATCGTCAAAAAAGCTGCCATATGCGCCGTTCGTGCTGGTTGGTCTCGGGCTCGCCTGGCCCTGGATCCATTAGTCGCGAAACGCCACTAGTCTTATGTACATAGTCGGAAAGTGCGTCTACTTTCAAAGCAGGGTATTTCTGCCATCGGTTGGCAGTACAGGAATGGTCAGCTTTGGCCTGGGCATGGAGTGGGACGTGAACAAGCTTACATCGGCAGTGAAGGTTCTGGTGGTCGACGATCAGCCGCTGATCGTCGAGGAACTCTGCGAATTTCTCGAAAGCAACGGCTACCGTTGCGTTCCGTGCGTCTGCGGCCAGGAGGCCGTCGAGCGCTTCAATGAAGACGCGGCGATCGGCCTAGTGCTGTGCGACCTGCACATGCCGGGCATGGACGGCATCGAACTGGTGCAGGCCTTGCAGCGCCTTTCGGGCAAGCAGCGGGTATTCGAGGCGATCATGCTCACCGGCCGCGCCGACAAGCAGGACGTGATCAAGGCGTTGCGCGCCGGGATCGCCGACTACTACCAGAAACCCATCGACCTGGACGAGCTGCTGCAAGGGCTGCAGCGCCAGGAGGCGGCCTTGCAGGAGCGGCAGAAGACCCTGCAGTTGGGGCACCTGAACCAGAAGCTGCAGGACCTGTCGTCGTCGATCGACGATCTGTACCAGGATCTGGACAAGGTCCGGCGCGGGCCTTCGGCGGTGCGCGAGGATGAACCGGCGCAGGGCGACGAGGTGGAGATCCCGGCGATCTTCAACCAGCTGTCGCCCCGGCAGCTCGATGTGGCGCGGCTGGTGGGCAAGGGGCAGACCAACTATCAGATTGCCTGTGAGCTGGGGATCACCGAGAACACGGTGAAGCTGTATGTGTCGCAGGTGTTGCGGTTGACGCATATGCATAACCGCACGCAGCTGGCGTTGGCGCTTTCGCCGAACGGGGCGGCGGTTCGGCAGCGGGTGACGGCGCACTGACTTTTTTTGTGGGGGCCTTGGCGGCCTCTGGGCCGACCAGGCTGTGGGGTGTTTTGGGGGCATATCCGTTTCTTCGGGTGAGGCGGCTGGCGGTTCCGCCCTTACGGCGGGTCACTTTTTTCAGACGCCAAAAAAGTAACCAAAAAGGCTGGCCCCGGCGTACGGCCCCTCGCCTAGGCTCGGGGTTCCTTCGCTCCGGGATTCATCCGGGGGCATCGGCTACGGTTTGCTTCGCTGCACCTCCTTCCGATGTGTTTGGCTGCGCCAAACGGCGCTGCGCGCCTGTCCCCGGATGAACCCCTCCACTCAGCCTTCCGAAGGGGCCGGCAGATCAAGATCAAAAGCGAGGCGAGCTGACACTCGGCCTTTTGAGACGTGCGCGATGGCGGCCTGACAGCCGACCAATCCCTCCCAGACCACCCCAATCCCTGTGGGAGCTGGCTTGCCAGCGATGGCGGCCTGACAGCCGACCAACCTCTACCTGACTGCCCCCAATCCAACTGTGGGAGCCAGCCTGCTGGCGATGGCGGCCTGCCAGCCAC
>NZ_JBIVHR010000025.1:20271-66640 GCF_044749305.1 Pseudomonas sp. NPDC089534
CAACCAATCTCTCCCAGACCACCCCAATCCCTGTGGGAGCTGGCTTGCCAGCGATGGCGGCCTGCCAGCCGACCAATCCCCACCTGACTGCCCCCAATCCAACTGTGGGAGCCAGCCTGCTGGCGATGGCGGCCTGCCAGCCAACCAATCTCTCCCAGACCACCCCAATCCCTGTGGGAGCTGGCTTGCCAGCGATGACGTCCTGACAGCCGACCAATTCCCACCTGACTGCCCCCAATCCAACTGTGGGAGCCAGCCTGCTGGCGATGGCGGCCTGACAGCCGACCAATCTCTCCCAGACCACCCCAATCCCTGTGGGAGCTGGCTTGCCAGCGATGACGGCCTGACAGCCGACCAATTCCCACCTGACTGCCCCCAATCCAACTGTGGGAGCCAGCCTGCTGGCGATGGCGGCCTGACAGCCAACCAATCTCCACCAGACCACCCCAATCCCCCATAGAACCTGACTGCACTTCAGAACCGAAATGTTTAAAGGCTGTTGCAGATTTGCCGAACCCTCCCACAAGGTTTTCAGGTTGTCCGTCGGAAGCCCGCTCTCTAGTCTTGGGTTGTCGCTGACACCTCAGCGGCCGGGTGTGAGAACCCGCATGAGCTTGAAACTAGCGCCAGTACCACCATAATTGCCGCCAGCTGATCGGCTGTCGCAATGCTCTATGGCGGCTGTGTGCGGGCAGACTTCGGTCTGGCCGGTTTTCTGCTCACCGGTTTCTCACTCCGCACATGGTTGCCACCTCTTTTCGTCGCGTGAGAAACGGCGGTTGGAGGTGCCTCGATAACGAGCAGAGGTATTGATGAGCAAAGTCATCCCCGATCCCCCCTACAACATCACCACCCCCTTCGCCGCCGACAACCGTGCCGAAGACCTCGTCAAGGACCGCAACGCCTCCCGCCACGCCCTCGATTTCTATCTCAATCCGGAGCCCGCCAACCCGCCTCAGCCCAGCGAGATGTTCATGGTGCATCCCAACATCGATTCCGAAAGCCTGCTGGTCCATGCCTGCGAGTCCCTGGCCTCGGCCAATGTCATGTCCGGCAATTTCGCCAACGAACTCAACGGCCCGCAGCGCAGCACGGCGCTGGCGATCCAGCAGATCGTCATGCTCGCCGAGCTGTCGGTGAACCGGGCGCTGGATCGGGTCAAGCCCAACGGGCTGGGCATCGTGTAACCGTTCGGTGCAGACAGGCCGGCCCTTCGGCGCCTGATATGCCGCTTTCGCCAGCCTGTCTGCCGACCAACCTTTACCTGACCACCCCAATCCCCGGTGGAATCTGGCTTCAGTTCAGCGCCGAAATGTTTAAAGGCTGTTGCAGATTTGCCGAACCCTCCCACAAGGTTTTCAGGTTGTCCGTCGGAAGCCCGCTCTCTAGTCTTGGGCTGTCGCTGACAACTCAGCGATCGGGTGTGGAAACCCGAATCCAAGTAGATGCAATGCATTACCACCGTAAGCGTTGCCGGCGTCTTCTTTCGTCTGCAAACTGCGTCACGGCGGCTGTGCGTGGGCAGACTCAGGTCTGGCCGGTTGCCTACTTATCGGTTTTCCACCCTGCGTACAGCTGCCACCCTTTTGTCGTGTGGAAACGGCAATCGGATGGCTCCCATTGCCAAGTAGGAGCTTCTCATGAGCAAAGTCATCCCCGATCCCCCCTACAACATCACCACCCCCTTCGCCGCCGACAACCGTGCCGAAGACCTCGTCAAGGACCGCAACGCCTCCCGCCGCGCCCTCGATTTCTATCTCAATCCGGAGCCCGCCAACCCGCGTCAGCCCAGCGAGATGTTCATGGTGCACCCCAACATCGATTCCGAAAGCCTGCTGGCCCATGCCTGCGAGTCCCTGGCCTCGGCCAATGTCATGTCGGGCAATTTCGCCAACGAGCTCAACGGCCCGCAGCGCAGCACGGCGCTGGCGATCCAGCAGATCGTCATGCTGGCCGAGCTGTCGGTGAACCGGGCGCTGGATCGGGTCAAGCCCAACGGGCTGGGCATCGTGTAACCGTTCGGTGCGGGCATCTTCGGTGCCGGGTACATCGCCATTGCCAGCAGGCTGGCTCCCACAGAGGTTGCGCACGACGCAGATCCACTGTGGGAGCCAGCCTGCTGGCGATGAAGGCCCAACGGATGTCCCGTCAGTTCTTGGTCTCGATCTTCCCGCCCGCATCCGGGTCGTAGAAGTCGGGGATTTCGTATTTGTATTTCTTCAGCCACCGCTGCATCGCCAGTTCCCGTTCGGTGGCCGTGGCGGTCTGCGGGGTGGGGGAGGCGGCCTTGTTGCGGCTTTGCAGCAGCAGCCAGCCTTCGGTTTCCTGTTGCTGGGCCGAGGCCGGGCCGGCGTCGATGGCGTGGGCGCCGAGGGGCAGGCTGAGCAGGGTCAGGCAGCACAGGCCTTTGAGGGTGTTCATGGCGGCCTCCTTGGGGTTCATTTGAGTGTCGACGGCTGCGGGTCGGCGACGACGGCGACCTGGTTGCCGGCGGCGGGCCGGGTGGGGGCCGGGGCCTTGAGCCGTTCTGCGCGCTGCTGGGCTTCGGTGAACTGTTCCGGGGTCAGGTGGGCGCGGCTGACGATTTCGGCGGCCTGCTGCCAGTTGTCCTGGTACAGCAGCAGGGTGACCAGGTTCAGGGTCGCCAGCGGGTTGTTCTGCTGAAGCTCGATGGCGGTGAGGAATTCGAAGCGGGCGTCTTCCAGGCGCAGTTGATTGAGGTACACCACGCCCAGGTCGTTGCGGATCTTCTCGTTGGTCGGGGCCAGGCGGGCGGCCCGTTGCAGGTGGGCCTGGGCCTGGCCGTTGTCGCCCCGGGCCGCGTAGAGCTGGCCGAGGCCGTGTTCGGCGTCGGCGTTCAGGCACGAGCCCAGCAGGCTGCGGTACAGGGGTTCGGCCTCGCTGCGCCCGAGCAGGCGATAGACCTTGGCCTTGCGCAGGCGCACCTCGCCAAGGTTGTCGGGCAGGCTTTGCAGGTTGGCCAGGCTGGCGTGCAGCTTGCCGTCGTTGGCCAGGTCGTCGGCCAGGTTCAGGGCCAGTTCCTGTTCGGAGCTCAGCTTGCTGCAGCCGGCCGGCGCGAGGATCGCCGTCCATGGCGCCTGGCCGTCGGTGGCGCAGCCGCCGAGCATCAACAGGGTCGCCATGACCATCAGTGCTTTCATCAAACGCTCTCCCTAGCCAGGTTCAGGACGCGAACGCCCGGGTAATCGCAGTGAAACCGGGGCCGGCCAGCACGATCAGCAGGGCCGGGAACAGAAACAGCATCATCACCACCGACATCTTCGCCGACATCTTCGAGATGTATTCCTGCAGGCGCGTCAGGCGTCGGTCGTCCAGCAACTGCTTGAGCGCCAGCAGCGATTTCATCGCGCCGCCGCCCTGCTGGATCAGCTGTTGCAGGATCACGCAGGTGTCGGTGAATTCATCCACCGCCAGCACGGCGGCGGCCTTGTTCAGTTCCTGGCCGAGCTCAAGGCCCGAATCGACGCGGCCGAGGATCAGGCGCAGTTCGCGGGTCAGCTCCGGCAACAGCTTTTGCCCTTCGAGGCTGAGCACGCGCAGGGCCTGCTCGACGGCCATGCCGGATTCGAACAGGATGCGCAGCAGCGGAATGAAGGTGGACACTTCCACCGCGATGGTCTTCTGCCGGCGGGCGGCGGCGAAGGCGAGCAGGCGTTTGGGCAGCAGGTAGCCGCCGCCGGTGGCGAGCATCGGCACCAGCCAGCCGTTGGCCGCCTGGGGGAAGAACACTTCGCGCAGGAACAGGCCCAGCCCCAGGGTCAGCAGCGGGGTGCCGATCTGGCAGGCGGCGTACAGCGAGCGTTCGCTGGCCCGGCGCCAGCCGAGGCGGGCGAGCAGGGTCTGGGTTTCGCTGTCGATGCTCACCGAACGCTGGCCGAAGCGGCTGCTGCCCAAGGCCCGCAGCCACTGGCCGACGCGGTTCTCGCGCACCAGGTGCCCTTGCAGGCGCTGATTGACCTGGCGCACCCGGCGCCGTTCGGTCAGCAGGTGGTTGGCCACCAGCAGCAGGGCGCCGAGCAACAGCATGAGGGCGGCCAGGATCACCATCTCAGACGCTCCTCAGCATGCGCCACAGCAGCAGGCTGCCCGCCACCTGCAGCAGCACCGCGACGATCAGCATGGTGTGGCCCGACGGGTCGTTCCACATGCTCAGCATGTAGCCGGGGTTGGTGAGCATGAAGTAGCTGACCAGCAGCACCGGCAGCGAGCCCAGCACCCAGGCGGTCATCCGCGTTTCGCCGGTCAGGGCGCGCAGTTGGCGGGCACCCTGGTCGCGTTCGCGGATCAGCTTGATCAGGTTCTCCAGCAGTTCGCTGGCGTTGCCGCCGTAGCGGTGGTTGACCTTCAGGCCCAGGGCGAACATGCGCAACTCATCCTGTTCGTAGAGTTCGGCGAAGTCGCTCACGGCGTCCGGCAGGTTGACCCCCAGCTGCACGTTGCGCTGCACCCGGCCCATGGCGCTCTTGAGCGGATCCTCGCTGCTCTCGATGCCGCCCAGCACCGCGTCGCTCAGGGTGCGCCCGGACTTGAGACTGCGCACCGTGTGGTCGAGCAGCTGCGGCAGTTGCTCGATCATGCGCTTGAGGCGGCTGCGGTACAGCCAGGCGATGTACAGCCGCAGGGCCAACGGCGGCGCCAGCAACGCGGTCAGCAGGCCGAACCAGTCGGCCAGCAGGAAGCCCAGCAGCATGGCCACGATCCACAGGGTCAGCCACAGCCCGAAACGCTCGCTCGGCCGGCCCAGCCCGGCCTGCAGGAACATCCGCTCCAGCGGCGCCCAGGCGGGTTTGGCCACGGCGGTCTGCGGCTGGCCCGCCGCGAGGCGGTTGAGCACCCGTTCGTTGGCGGTCTTCTGCACGCCGTGCAGGAACAGACGGATCGACAGCCCCAGCAACAGCAGGCAAATGGCGATCAGGATCACCGGCCCCATCATCATGAAAGCTCCGAGCGGCCCAGGCCCGTTTCGTGGCGCAGCTTGTCGCCGGCCGGGTTGACCGCCTCGCGCAGGAAGCCGAACCCGGTGCGCCGGTCCAGGCGGAACAGGGTGTTGGTGACGTAGACGTCTTCGCGCACGCCCACCACTTCCACCACCTCGCTGACGCAGCGGCGGCCGTCGGGCATGCGGGTCAGCTGGATGATGAGATCCAGCGCCGCGCAGATCATCTGGCGCAGGGTGCGCTCGGCCACGCTGCGGCCGGTCAGGCCCACCAGGGTCTCCAGGCGCAGCAGCGCGTCCTGGGCGTTGTTGGCGTGCACGGTGCTCATGGAGCCGTCGTGGCCGGTGTTCATCGCCGTCAGCACGTCGAGCACTTCGACGCCGCGGATCTCGCCGAGGATGATCCGGTCCGGGCGCATCCGCAGGGCGTTGCGGATCAGGTCGCTGGCCTTCACCTCGCCGTGGCCTTCGGCGTTCGGCGGACGGGTCTCCAGGCGCACCACGTGGGGGTGGCCCAGTTGCAGTTCGGCGACGTCCTCGATGGTCACCAGCCGTTCGTGGGGGTTGATCAGCTGGCTGAGGATGTTCAGCAGCGTGGTCTTGCCGGTGCCGGTGCCGCCGCTGATGAGGATGTTGCAGCGCCGGCCCACGGCCTCCTGGAAGCATTCGAAGATCGGCAGGTCGATGGTCTGCATGGCGATCAGGTCGCTGCTCTTGAGCATGTCCTTGCGGAACTTGCGGATCGACAGGCACGGCCCGTCGAGGGCGATGGGCGGGATGATCGCGTTGACCCGGCTGCCGTCCGGCAGGCGCGCGTCGACCATCGGCGACGACTCGTCCAGCCGCCGTCCGAGGGGCGCGAGGATCCGTTGCATGACCCGCTCGACGTGGTGCGCGTCGATGAAGCGCAGGTCGCTCTGGTGCAGCACGCCGTCGCGCTCGATGAACACCCGGTGCGGGCCGTTGACCAGGATTTCGGTGACGGCGCTGTCGCGCAGCAGCACTTCGAGGGGGCCGAAGCCGGTGAGCTCGTCGACGATCTCTTCGGCCAGGCGCTCCATCTCGTAGCGGGAAATGGCCAGGTGCAGGCGGGCGATGTACTCGGCGACCTTGTCGATGACGAACTGCGCCAATTGCTGGCGCGAGCCTTCGAGCAGGTTTTTCCCGGACTCCTCGATGGCGTCGATGATGTAGCGGTGCAGCACCAGCTTCAGGCCTTCGTGGTCGGCGTTGCCGGTGGGGCTGCGTGCGGGGGCGCCGAACAGTTTTTCCGGGGTCATGAGGTGCCTCGCAGGCGGTCGAACCAGGTGACCTTCGGTTTGGAAAGGCCTTCGGAGCGCTTGGCCAGCCGCTCGCCGAGTGTGCGCAGGCTCTGGGTGAGCTTCTCCCGGGGAGCCAGCTCGAACAGGCTGACGCCCTGGTTCTTGGCGTTCAGGCGCAGTTCCGGGCTCAGGGCCAGCACGGCGATGACTTCCAGGTTGAAGGTCTTGCCGAGGGTGTCCGAGTCCGGCGCGACGTTGTTCAGGTAACGGTCGATCAGCAGGCGTCCGTGGTCGAGCTTCATGCCCTTTTCCCGCCACAGGTTGTACACCGCCAGGTTGCGCCGGCAGTCGAGGACGTTCTGGTCGGTGTACCACAGCAGTTTGTCGCAGTGGCTGACGAAGGTGCGCAGGGCTTCGCTGTCGGGCTGGCCGGTGAGGTTCACCACGATGTGCTGGAAGTGCTGGCGCAGGGCGCTGAGCAGCATGTACAGCTCGGCGGCGCTGGTGCTTTCCAGCGGTTCGTCGTTGTCGGCGTAGGCCAGGATGCGCAGGCCCGCTTCGGCGCTGGTGAAGGCGCTGTCGATCAGGGTGGCGTCGAGCCGGCGCAGATGGCGCAGGGCGTCGCCGAAGTGGAAGGAACTCTCCAGGCCCAGCAGCGCCAGGCTGTCGCCCCGGGGCAGGCCCAGGTCCAGCAGCAGCGTCTGCTGCCCGCTCTTCTGCACCACCAGCGCCATGTGGTTGGCCAGCAGCGCGCCGTCCGAGCCGCCCTGCACGCCGTACATCACCGTCAGGCCGCCCAGTTGCGTGTTCGGCGCCACCGGCGGCAGGCGCTTGCTCAGGCGCCGCACCAGCCCGGCGACTTCACTGGAACGCGAGCCGTAGGCGACGAAATCCCGGGCGCCGGCGCGCATGGCGTTGAGCACCAGTTGGTTGTCCATGCCGTCGCCGAGGGCGACGATGGCCAGCATCGGCTTGGCCTCCAGCGCCCCTTCGATCAGGGCGCACTGGGCCACGACGTGGTCGCGGTCGAGGCCGACGAACACGAGGCTTGCGAACGTGACGTCCACCAGCGCCAGCAGTTCGTCGAGGCTGCCGCCGCCGGCGCTCACCACCTGCCCCAGCGGCGCGAGGGCGTTCTGCAGCCATTCCAGGTCGGTGCTGTTGCGGGTGATGGCGAGGAACGTCTGGCTCAGGCTCTGGCTCATTGGGATAACCCGCTGCGCTTGTCGAAGTTGCCGTTTTCCAGGAAGAACATGCGGTAGAAGTTCGGGTCGTAGTTGCGCAGTTTCTCTCCCGGCAGCGCCGGCAACTGCGCCTGCGCCGACAGCGGCTGCACCAGGTGCGGGGTGACGATCATCAGCAGTTCGCGCTCTTCGCGCTTGATCTGCGAGCTCTTGAAGAACGCCCCCAGCACCGGGATGTCGCCCAGGCCCGGAAACTTGTCGACCTGGGAGGAGTTGGTGGTGCTGATCAGGCCGCTGATGACGAAGCTTTCGCCGTCGGCCAGGGAAATGCTGGTGTCGGTGCGGCGGATGGTGAGGGCCGGCACGGTGGTGCCGGCGATGTTCACGGCGTTGCTGAAGTCCAGTTCGCTGACCTCCGGCGCGACCTTCAGGGCGATGCGGTCATGGCCGATGATGGTCGGGGTCAGGGTCAGGCGGATGCCGAATTCCTTGTATTCGATGGACACGCTGTCGCTGCCGGAGCTGGGCACCGGGATGGGAATCTCGCCGCCGGCCAGGAAGCTCGCGCTCTGCCCGCTCAGGGCCACCAGGCTGGGCCGCGCCAGGGTGTAGGCGAAGCCGCTGCCTTCCAGCGCGTTGATGATCGCCATGGTCTTGCCGCCGATCCACGAGAAGTTGAACAGCGTGTTGTCCACCGGCAGCTTCGGCGTCGGCACGCCGTCCACCGGCGGCAGGGTGCCGGGGGAGCCGAAGAGGAAGTTGCCGCGGGTGCCGATCAGCGAGGCGGTGGCCTGCTTGAGCTTGGTGCGGCTGACTTCGACGAAGCGGATGTCGGTCTGCACCTGCGACGGCAGCTGCGGGTCGTCCGACGGCAGCGCGCCGGCGCTGGTCAGGGCGGCGGTAGCGGCGCCCTGGACGAACACCATGCTCTGGCGCGGCTCCTTGGCGCAGGCGGTCCAGACCATCAGGCTGGTGGCGCCGGGGGCCATGCCGGTGAGCAGGAACGAGGAACTGCCGTTGGCGTGCACGTCGGCGATCTTCGGGTCGCCGACGGCCAGGCGCGTGATCGCCACCGGCGACTGCATGTCCTGCTGCAGGCCCTCACCGATCTCGATCACCGGCGGCAGCCGGCCCAGGCTCGCACAGTTGCCGGTGGCCGCCAGGGCGGCGTCCATCGACAGCCCGGTCAGCAGCAAGGCCATGAGCGCGTTTTTGAACGTCGGCCGGAAGCGACTCTGCATGCACTTGGATCCTTGCTCAGTCATGGGGTCTGTTGGGTGATCTGGTTGCCGCGGATGATTTCCACCGCCGTCCGCGGGCTGCCCGCGCTGCGTTCGGCTGCCGGCGGTTTCGGTGCGCTGCCCAGGGCCAGTTGGGTGAACTGGAAGAGTTGGCTGTCGGCGGCGTCGAGGTGCTTCGGCGCCTCGTGCTCGCCGGCCCAGTACCTGGCCAGGCGCTGTTCTTCGCTGCTGCGCACCGCCAGGCGCAGGGTGCCGACCTGGGTGGCGAGCATCAGCCGGCTCAGCAGGGGTTCGGGCACCGCCAGCACCACGGTGCGCGCGGCGATCCGGCGCTGGTCCTGCTTGAGCTTTTCGTCGGCGCCCAGGGCCGGCGAGGCGGGTTGGCCGTCGTTGGTCAGGCCGTACTGCTCGCCGACGCCCAGCACGCGCAGGGCCGGCACGACGGTCTGCGCCGACTGCTGCGGGTTGCTGGCGTCCTGGCGCAGGTACAGCAGCACATCGACGTAGTCGCCGGGGATCAGTTGCCCGGCGGCGCCGATCACTTCGTCGACCGCCACCGCCAGGGCGCGCTCGTCGCGGCGGATCATGCGCGCCAGCGTGCCGCCGGCGGTGAAGCTGTCTTCGTTGAGCCAGGTGCCGGCGCCCAGGTGGCGCCAGGGCATGCGGCCCACCGCCTGCTCCAGGGTGCCCAGGCTGCCGGCCGGCGCGCTGCGCAGCTTTTCGATGGCAAGGTCGGCGGCGGTCAGCGGTGTGAAGGGGGGAACGTCATGCAGCAGCACCACCACCGGTTGACGGGTCTGGTCTTCGGCGGCGGCGACGGTTTTCTCGACGGTGGCCGCCGGCGCGGCGGGGGCGGCAGGGGCTTCGGCGACGGGGGCCGGCTGGCGGCTGAGCACCAGGCCCCAGTAGCCCACCACGATTGCCCCGAGCATAAGCAGGGCCGCAAGGCCCAAGGTGACGCGACTGTTCATGACGGCTCTCCCTTTCCTGCTGCACCTCTGGCCCGCACTTTCCTGAACAAGGGAACTTCGCAATCAGGCAGCTATGAACATGCAACGATTTGGCTATTTCCACGCTAGCTGATCCGAGCCAAAACGCCATTACTGCCCGGAAAATAACCTACGAAAGTAGGGGCGGCGGCCAATTAGCAGACGCAAACCGCGGCGTCACGAACGGATTAATCCTTTGTGATTAATCCGTTCTTACAGTTGTTGCGCCGGGCTTTGTTGGCAATGCTCAAATGGCACGGTGGAGGCTTTGCCGCCGTTGCGTGAATCGGCGCCAGGCGCGCAAAGGAGTGGACGTATGCTTCGCATGATCATTGATTATCTGGTGGCCCGGGCCCTGCTGTTCTTCAAGAAGGATGACGGCGCGTCGGCGATCGAATACGCCATTGTGGTGGCGATGGTGGCTGTCGTCGTCGTGGTGTTCGTGACCCCGGTCGGCGCCAGGGTGCTGAACATCTTCAACGCCATCCTGACCTCCCTCGGCGGGACAACGGTGACCCGTCCGGTGATCCCTTGAGCGAATTCCCCCCTGTTCTCGTCGGTGCCTGCCCGCGGCCCTTGAGCGGGTGCGTGCAGGCATTGCCCTAGCGACCGGATCCCCGGTGTCGGAAGGAGAACGATCATGTTCCTTGATTACCTGATGATGCGTGTGCGTCTGTTTCTGGCCCGCACCGATGCGGCGTCGGCCATCGAGTACGCCATTGTCGTGGCGATGGTGGCGGTGGTGGTCGTGGTGTTCGTGACCCCCGTGGGGGGCAGGGTGCTGGCGATCTTCAACAACATCCTGGTGGCGCTGGGCGGCTCGGCGCAGACCGCTCCGGCGCAGATGCCTTAGCCGGGCCGGTCGCCTGCGGCGAAAGCCCCGCTACACTCGGTTCCACCTTTTGCCTTTCAGGGATTGCCCATGACTGCCTCCTCTTTGCCGCGCCAACAGTTGCTTCTGGTTGACGATGAGGAGGACGCGTTGCTGGAGCTGGCGGAACTGCTGGAGGGCGAGGGGTTTGTCTGCCACACGGCGACGTCGGTGAAACTGGCCCTGCACCACCTGACTCGGCATCCCGACATCGCCCTGGTGATCACCGACCTGCGGATGCCGGAGGAGAGCGGCATGTCGCTGATCCGGCGGCTGCGCGAGCATACGTCCCGTGAGCATTTGCCGGTGATCGTGACGTCGGGCCATGCGGACATGGAGGACGTCAGCGACATGCTGCGGTTGCAGGTGCTGGATCTGTTTCGCAAGCCGATCTATCACGTGAGGCTGTTGGAGACGCTGGATAATTTGTTTCCCAGGCCTAAGGTGAATGTGTCTTGAGTGTTTGGCCGCTTGGTTTGTTGGCCTTGGCGGCCTTTGGACCGACCAGGCTGTGGGGTGTTTTGGGGGCATATCCGTTTCTTCGGGTGAGGCGGCTGGCGGTTCCGCCCTTACGGCGGGTCACTTTTTTCAAACGCCAAAAAAGTAACCAAAAAGGCTGGCCCCGGCGTACGGCCCCTCGCTGAGGCTCGGGGTCCCTTCGCTCCGGGATTCATCCGGGGGCATCGGCTACGGTTTGCTTCGCTGCACCTCCTTCCGATGTGTTTGGCTTCGCCAAACGGCGCTGCGCGCCCACCCCCGGATGAACCCCTCCGCTCAGCCTTCCGAAGGGGCCGGCAGATCAAGATCAAGATCAAAAGCGAGGCGAGCTGACACTCGGCCTTTTGAGAAGCACGCGGTGGCGGCCTGACAGCCGACCAGCTCCTCCCAGACCACCTCAGACCCTGTGGGAGCTGGCTTGCCAGCGATGGCGGCCTACCAGCCGACCAATCTCTCCCAGACCACCTCAATCCCCTGTGGGAGCCAGCCTGCTGGCGATGGCGGCCAGACAGCCGACCAATTCCTCCCAGACCACCTCAATCCCCTGTGGGAGCCAGCCTGCTGGCGATGACGGCCTGACAGCCGACCAACCTCTACCTGACTGCACCCGACCCAACTGTGGGAGCCAGCCTGCTGGCGACAGCGACCTGACCGCCAACCCAATTCCTCCCTGCCTCATCCCGCTCCACTGCCATGCTTCAACCTCCGGCCCACCAGCCCTTCCCTCAGTTCCCCCCGATGAATCCCACAACAAAAATTGACGCCATCCATTTGACTTTTAGATGGTGTCTAAATGATGGCTCGTGTACATTCCCCGCGCCCGATCCAGAGACGCTGACGGGTCGGTAGGGATACCTGATCAGAACGATGAACCCTGCTGGAACATTTTCACGTTTTGGAAGGGAATCTGGTTTGAACACCTCTCGTCTGCGCCGTTCTTTGCTGGCGCTGTCCGTCGCTGCCGCCTCCTTGCACGCCACCCCCCTGATCGCCGCCGATCTCAACCACAACCTCAGCGGCGGGCCGTTGAGCAGCAGCCTGCAGTCCTGGGACCAGATCACGCTGAACGGCACCGGCGTCATCCCGCCCGGCCCGTCGTCGAGCCTGACCTACGGCGCCCAGTTCTTGGGGCTGACGGCGTCGCGGGAGGTGGTGAACAACGGTGCCATCCAGATCGACGGCGCCAATCACGGCACCGGCATCATGCTCGGCTACTCCGGGGCCGTGCCCAGTCATATCGTCTACAACCTGCGCAACGAGGGCTCGATCAAGGTTCATGGCCTGACGGGTTCCGGCAGCAACGACGGGATCTCCGACATCGGCAGCACGCTGGGCGGTTCGGTGATCAACAACGGGCTGATCGAGGTCAGCGGAGAGCGGCCGGCGGGTGTCGCGCTGGTGCACACCGCCATGAGCGGAATCAGCAACAACGGGACGATCGATGTCAGCGGCGCCGACTCCCTGGGCCTGTTTCTCGACGGCGCCAAGCTCACGGGGATCATCAATAACACCGGCACCATCCGCGCCAAAGGGGCGAACGCCGAGGCGGCCAGCTTCGAAGGTGTGGTCTTCAACCATTCGGTGGGCACCGGCGGGTTTATGCTGTTCAACTCCGGCACGATTTCCGGTGAGTCCATCGGTGTCCGCGTCAGCGACCAGCCGGTCGGCGGCCTGCCCTTTGTGATCTTTCAGCAGCAGGGCCTGATCGAAGGCGGCGACGCCGCGATCCAGGTGGACGACGGCGACAGCTTTTTCCACTTCTATGGCGGTGAAGTCAAAGGCGACCTGCTGGGGCTTTCCGGCGTGATCATCGACGGCGACGCCACCTTCGACGGTTCGACCATCCGCTCAGGCTACGTCACCATCGAGGACGGCACGCTCACCCTGAAGAAGCCGCACACCACGATCATCGGCGACTTCGACATGGAAGAGGCCGATTCGGTGCTGGAAATGTACCTGGGCAACGACACCAATCCGGCGTTGCCCGTGCTGAAGGTCACCGGCACCACCGACATCGCGCCGGGTGCGCAACTGCGCCTGCTGGCCCGCACCAGCGACTTCAGCGTCACCCCCGGCGGCCAGCGCTACACGCTGATCAGCTCGGGCAACCTGGTCGGCGGCAACAACCTGACGGTGACCTCGTCTTCGGCGCTGCTGGACGTGAAGACCTTCGGCATCGAAGGCAATGATGTGATGACCGTGGTCACGGCCAAGTCGGACGAAGAGCTGACTCGCAACACCCTCGCGGTGGGCGGCAGCCGCAACGCGGCGACGGCGGTGGGGCGCCTGTCGGCGGTGATGTCCCGGATGAGCGAGCAGGATCCGGTGTTCCAGGCGTTCGCCAATGCCGGCACCGATGCGCAGCTGACCAGGCTTTCCGAGACCCTGAGCCCTGACGTCAGCCGTGGCGTGCTTCATGCGGCCACCAACAGTCAGACGCTGGTGTCCGGGGCGATCAATGAGCGTTCCAGCCGTGCCCGCAGCGGTCAGGCAGGAACCGACAAGGGTGTCTGGCTGCAAGCCTTGAGCAGCGACGCCAACCAGGACGAGCGCCGTGGCGTGAGCGGCTATGACGCCGACAGCCACGGTATCGCGGTGGGCGCGGACGGCCAGTTGAACGCCGACACCACGGTCGGCCTGGCCTACAGCTACCTCGACACCGATGTGAAAACCGACCGCGGCAACAAGACCCAGGTCACCGGCCATGCCTTGACGGCCTACGGCAACTGGGTGCACGACAACTGGTTCGTGGACGCCTCGGTGATGTACGGCTGGAACGACAACGAATCCCGGCGCTACATCGCCGGCACCCGCGCCAAGGGCGATTACGACAGTGACGTGTTCGGCGTGAGCGCGCTGGCGGGCTACAGCGTGCGGCTGTCGCCGGCGCTGGTGCTTGAGCCGCAGGTCGGCGCGCGCTATGCGAATGTGTCGATGGACAGCTACCGCGAGAAGGGCAGTTCGGCGTCGCTGAACGTCGGCAGCCAGCGCTACGAAGTGGGCGAGATGGGCGTCGGTGCGCGTCTGGCCGGCGCGTTCGCGGCGGGCGCCGGCAGTCTTGAGCCTGAAGCGAAGCTGATGGCCTGGCATGACGTGATCGGCGACAAGACCGGCACCACTTCGTCGTTTGCGCTGGGCGGCGAGTCGTTCGCCAGCCGTGGCACCACGCCGGTGCGCGACAGCTACGAACTGGGCCTGGGCGCCAACTACCGGATGGGGGCGTGGAGCGTGGGCGGTTCCTACAACTACGTGACCGCCAGCGGTTTCGACGCCGACGGTTTCACGGCGAAGGTGCGTTACGCCTTCTGACGCCTCGGTGCCGGAGGTGCCGGCGTCATCGCGGGCAGGCTCGCTCCCGCAAGGTTGGCGGACATGCGCAAAACCTGCGGGCGCCCGCCGGCCGGCGATGGCGGCCTACAGTTGATAGCTGAAACTGATGCTGTAGCGCGTCCGTCGGTTGAAGGTGTCCAGCGCCTCGTCCGACATCGGCTTGGCCGCCTCCAGCGCGATGTTGTAGTACTTCGCATCGCCGAACCTGAGCCCGACCGCTGCCGACGACAGGCTGTTGGCCTGCACCGGCAAGCGGTTGAACCAGCTGCGTGAGCGGTCCAGCACCACGTAGGGCTGCAGGATGCGCACCCAGTTGCCGTCGCGGTTGAAGCTGTAGTTGATCTCGTAGGCCACGCCCCAGCCTTTGTCGCCGGAGGCCTGGTCGTCGGGGTAGCCGCGGCCGAAGTTCTGGCCGCCGAACACCGCCCGCTCGCTGTCGGGCAGGGTGTCGTCGCTCCAGTACAGCGCCGCCGACGCCACCCCTTGCCAATTGTCGAAGAACTTGTCGCTCTGCACCCCGGACAGCCGCAGGCGGAAGAAGCTCAGGTCGATGGCGTCGTTGTTGGTGTGGGCGCCCATGCTGTCGAAACCCTGGTAGACGCCGCCGCTGAGGATCCGCAGTTGCCGGGCGTCGGCCTTGCGCCAGTCGCTTTCGAAGGCGAGGGCGCGGATGTCGGTGCGCTCCTCGACGCTCAGCGGATAGCCGATGACCTTGTAGCGGGTCTTGTCGTTGACCGCGTACAGGCGCGAGCCGGCGGTCAGCAGTTCGTTGGGCGCGGCGATCAGCGGCAGGCTGAAGCCGAAGGAGTAGCGGTCGTTCTCGCGGTGCGGCTTGAGTTGCAGACCGTTGGCCAGCAGCACGTTGGTGCCGGGGTCGGCGCGGTAGCGCGAGGCGGACAGGTTCAGTTGCGAGCCTTCGTCGTCGATGAACTGGCTGTAGTCCGCGCGGTAGTAATGCTCGTGGTCATCCCCCGGCGGAAACAGCCCGCTGAGGGTCAGCTGTTCGCCCATCGACGTCTGTGAATTGCTGCTGACGCCGAGCAGCGCCTGGGTACCGTTGCGGTTGTCTTCGGTGGTGCTCAGGGTGCTGGTGAACGGCTTGCGGCTGGCCTGGGCGAGCAGCGTCGTGGCGCCGTCGGTGGTGCCGGGCGGCGGCACCTGGGCCTGCAGGGTGACGCCGGGGATGCGGGTCATCAACGTGGTGTAGCGTTCGAAGGTCTTGCGGGTCAGCGGGCGTTCGGCCTGGATCTTGGCCGCCAGCCGGTCGAGCAGTCCCTTGACCCGTCCGATGTCGCCCTGCACCTGTACGTCGCGCACGTAACCCTCCACCAGCACCACCCGCGCCGTGCCCTCGTCGAAGGACTGCTGCGGCAGGAAGGCGTAGGACAGCAGGTAGCCGTCCTGCTGGTAGCGGCGGGTGATGCTGCGGGTCGCTTCGATCAGGTCGGCGAGGCTGGATTCATGGCCGATCAGGGGTTGGTAGACGGCCGCCAGCTCGTTCAGCGGGTAGAGCGTGCCGCCCTCGATCTGCACGGTCTTCAAATTGACTTTCGTGCTCATCATCAGCGGCTGCGAAGCCGTGGCGCCGGGCTCCGGAACCTGCAGCGGCGCGGCGTTCGGGCGGTAGGCGTCGGCCGGCAGGTTGGGCACCGGCAGGTTGCGGATGGTTTCGTTGCTGTTGAGGAAGCTGGGCAGGGTGTCGGCGAGGGCGGTGCAGCTGAGACCGAAAAACAGCAGGGACGCCATGATGCGCATAGGACACTCCATGTTCAGACCGCAGCACTTGGCTGATTCTTTCCCAAGAAAAAAGCGGAAGTCCCGTCGGAATCTTCCGCTCTCAACCAAGCGTAGGCGCTGTAGGTATGGCCGTCGAATCGGCCAGGTGCAATTCAGCGATTGGTGCCGCCCAGTGCGCCGGTCAGTCCGCCGAGCGCGCCGCCCAGTCCGCCGCCGGTGCTGGCGGTGCTGCCGCCGTTGACCAGGCCGCCGACGGCGGAAACGGTGCCGCCCACGGCGGTCACGGTGTTGCCGACGGCAGTGACGACAGGGTTGCTGCCGGTGCCGGCGATGGCGCCGCCCACGTTGGCGACGGTGCCGCCCACCTGGCCGGTGAGGCCGGCCACCGGGCTGCCGACGCCGGTGGCGGCGCCGACGTTCTGGGTCAGGCTGGAGACCGCAGTGGTGACCGGCGCCAATCCGCTGCCCACGTTGGTGCCCAGGGTCGCCAGCGGCGTGGTGGGGCTGGTGATCGGGGTGCCCGAACCGCCCAGCACGGTGTTGACCGAAGCCACCACGTTGCCGGCCGATGCCAGGATGCCGCCGGGGGCCGTCAGGCTGCCGTTGCCGGAGGCCGCGCCGCCGCCGACGTTGACCGCTGCGCCGCCGACGGTCTGCAGCAGGCCGGTGCCGCCCAGGCCGCCGGTTGCGCTGCCGGTGCCGTTGTCGGTCAGCCCGCCGGCCTTGGCGACCGTGGTGCCGACGTTGCTCAGGGCGCCGCCTACGGTGCTGGTCAGCGCATTGCCGTTGCCGGCGCCGGTGACATTGTCGCCCACGCCATCGACGGCGCCGCCGACTCTTTGCAGCACGCCGTTGAGCGGCGCGCCCAGGCCCGTGGCGGCACCGAGATTGTCGGTGGTGCTTTCGACCATGGCGATCACCGGCACGAGCCGGTCGCCCACTTGCTGGGTGGCCGAGCCGAGGGGGCCGCTGGTGGTCGCGGTGCTGAGGGTGTCTCCGAGCATGGTGACCCGTTCGCCCACGGCGTTGAGCGTCGGTGCGACCCGGGTGACCACGCCGCCGACCACCGGAACGCTGCCGGTGGCGGTGGCCAGCTGGCCGCTCAGGTCGGACACGCCGTTGCCCACATCCTGCACCACGCCGCCGACCGCCGAGGCGGTCACGCCCAGGCCATTGTCGGTGGTGGCCAGGTTGCCGAGGCCGTCGGCCACGCCATTGCCCAAGGTGCTCACCACGTTGCCGGCGGTCCTGGCGAAGCTCTGCACGACACCGCCGACCACCGGCGCGCCGCTGAGCGCATCGCCGACCTGGCCGACGCCGTCGCCGACGCCGGCCACGGTGTTGCCCGCGTCCTGCACCAGGTTGGTGGTCACCAGCGGTTGAGGGCCGGTGGGGTTGGTCGGGTCGGTCGGATCCGTGGGGTTGGTCGGGTTGGTCGGGTCAGTGCCGCCGGTCCCACCGGTTCCGCCTGTGCCACCGGTGCCGCCGGTGCCTGCCGTGTCGCCGCTGCCGGTCGATCCACCGGTGCCGCTTGTGCCGGCGGCGGTTCCGTCCGATGAAGAGCTGCCGGAGCTGCTGTGATGGCCGCCACCGCCGCTGCTGCAGCCGGCGAGGCCGAGGGAGAGGGAGAGGATCAATGCCAGAGCTGTCGCTGTCTTGCACCACGCTTGATTGTTCATGATTGAGAGTCCTTGCACCTGTCACAACGTTCGT
This sequence comes from Pseudomonas sp. NPDC089534, assembly GCF_044749305.1. NCBI lineage: Bacteria > Pseudomonadati > Pseudomonadota > Gammaproteobacteria > Pseudomonadales > Pseudomonadaceae > Pseudomonas > Pseudomonas sp. NPDC089534. The sequence continues at coordinate 38,054 of NZ_JBIVHR010000025.1, forward strand.
TGTTGTCGAGGGCTCCCCGGTTCTGTCGCCGGCGATGCCTTCGTCCGTTGCGGCCATCTCAATCGAGCGGTTGGATCCACGCCATTCTCAAGTTTGTATTAACGCCTTCCTGCAAGGGGGCTCGGATGCTGCCTAAGGACTAATCCTGTGGTGATAGGTGCGCAGAAAAAGGCCTTGAAAATCAAAGGCAGGCGCCAGGCGCCCCGGGCAGTGCGGCGCGTGGAGACTTTGGTGATATATACACAATTGACAGGTCGGCAGGCCCCTTGGCGGTGAGCGGGCCTGCCTGCCCGGAGCGAGGCGTATCAGGCGACCGGCCGCCAGTCGCCCACCATGTGCTCCAGCCCGGCGGCCCCGGTCAGGCGCAGTTCGCCGCTGGAGCCCGCTGCGCTGGCCAGCAGCGTCACCTCGCTGGGCAGCCGCACCGGCTTGCGAAAGTGCACGGTCACCTCCAGGTTGGCCCGGGGCAGCCGGTCGGCCAGCGCAGCGAGGGTGCGGGCCTTGTTCCACAGGCCGTGGGCGATGGCGCTGGGGAAGCCGAACAGTTTCGCGCTGGGGCCGCTCAGGTGGATCGGGTTGCAGTCGCCGGACACCTTGGCGTATCGCCGGCCGATGTCCGTCGGGGCGCTCCACTGCGCCACTTCCGTCAAGGGCAGCGACGGTTCCCACGCCGGGGCCTGCGGCTCGCCCTCAAGCTTCACGCCGCGGCACAGCATCCGGCTTTCGGCTTCCCACAACGGCCCGAGCTGATCGTCGAGGGTGGTCAGCAGGTCGAAGGTCGCGCCCTTGGGGTGGGGTTGCAGGTTGCGCACCTGCACGCCGACCAGCGCCCGGCCGACTCCGCCCATCGGCCGCAGCACGCGGAGCCGGTTGCTCAGGTGGATCAGCCCCAGCAGCGGGAACGGAAACGCCTTGTCCGTCAGCAGGCGCATCTGCAAGGCGAACGCCAGAATGTGCGGATAGGTGGGCGGCAGCAGGCCGTCGTCGGCAAAGCCGCAGACGTTGCGGTAGGCCGCCAGCCGCCGGCCATCGACGTCCACCCAGCAGCGCAGTCCCAGGTCGGGCAGGGTGGTGCCGGTAATCCTGCGGCGGGTCGCGGCCCGCAGGTAAAGGCCGGGCAGGCCCGGCTCGCGATCCAGTGTCTGCCAGTCGTTGCTCATCCTAGGCCCCCAGCACGCTTTGCCCGCAGACCCGCAAGGCCTGCCCGGTGAATGCGCCGGTGCCCGGCTGCGCCAGCCACGCCACCGCTTCGGCGACGTCCTGGGGCAGGCCGCCCTGGCCCAGGGAACTCATGCGCCGGCCGGCCTCGCGCAGGCCGAACGGAATGTGCGCGGTCATCTGGGTCTCGATGAAGCCGGGCGCCACGGCGTTGATGCTGATGCCCCGTGCGTGCAGCGCCGGCGCCCAGGCCTGGGCCAGCCCGATCAGCCCGGCCTTGCTCGCTGCGTAGTTGGTCTGCCCGCGGTTGCCGGCGATGCCGCTGATCGAGGCCAGCAGGATGATCCGTGCGTGGTCGTGCAGGGCGCCGCTGTCGAGCAGGGCCTGGGTCAGTACCTGAGGGGCGTTGAGGTTGACCGCCAGCACCGCGTCCCAGAAGTCCGGCGTCATGTTGGCCAGGGTCTTGTCGCGGGTGATGCCGGCGTTGTGCACGAGGATGTCTAGGCCGTCGGGCAGCTGTTCGGTCAGTTGCGCGGCGGCGTCCCCGGCGCAGATGTCGAGGGTGACGGCGCGTCCGCCCAGCCGCGCGGCGAGGGCTTCGAGGTCGGCCTTGGCCGGCGGCACGTCGAGCAGGATCACGTCGGCGCCGTCGCGGGCCAGGGTCTCGGCGATGGACGCGCCGATGCCCCGCGCCGCGCCGGTCACCAGCGCCTTGCGCCCGGCCAGGGGCCGCGTCCAGTCGCCGACCTGGGTGTTGCAGGCCTGGAGGCGGATCACCTGCCCGGACACGAAGGCGCTCTTGGGCGACAGGAAAAACCGCAGTGGGCCTTCCAGCTGACCCTCGGCGCCGTCGCCGACGTAGATCAGTTGCAGGGTGCCGCCGCTGCGCAGTTCCTTGGCCAGCGAACGGGAGAACCCTTCGAGCGCCCGTTGCGCGCTGGCGGCGAACGGATCGTCCAGCGATTCGGGAGCGCGGCCCAGGATCACCAGGTGGGCGCAGCGGTCGAGGCTCTTGATCAACGGCTGGAAGAATTCGCGCAGCCGCTTGAGCGGGTCGGTGCGCTGCAGGTCGCTGGCGTCGAACACCACGGCCTTGAGTTTCGGGCCGGCGCCGGGAATCCACTCGGTGAAGGAGGCCGGTTCGTCGCCGTAGCGGTAGATGGCGTCGGTCAGGCGGTTGGCGAAGGCGCCCACGCGCGCGGCCAACGGCCCGCCGCCGATCAGCAGCGCGCCTTCGACCGGCCGCAGCCGCCCGGCCTGCCAGCGCTCCAGCCGCACCGGCGACGGCAGGCCCAGGGCGCCGACCAGGCGGCGGCCGAGGGATGAGTTGGCGAAGTCGATATAGCGGTCGGACATGGAGCGCTCTCCGGGAAAAGGTGTTCAGCGTGTGGACTGCCGCAGGCAAACAATCGTTCGGTCCGCGCAATAAGGCCTACGCTTGAACACTGAGGTTTAGCAGGTCTTGCGCAGAAATGCGGATCTTGTGGGGGCAACGGTCCTGTCCGTCGGCGCATGGGCTGACGCCATCGCCAGCAGGCTGGCTCCCCCATTGTTCTGCAGTGACCGTGAACTCTGCCTTCACCCCAAATCCCTGTGGGAGCCAGCCTGCTGGCGATGGCGACGGTCCCGGCGCCGCAGGATTTGAATCAAGACAGCTATTCCCCTTACGGCTTGAAATCCAACAAGGAGCTTTTCATGACTCAGCTGCGCCGCGTCGCGATCATCGGCGGCAACCGGATACCGTTCGCCCGCTCCAACGGGCCTTACGCCACCGCCAGCAACCAGGCGATGCTCACCGCCGCGCTGGAAGGCCTGATCGAACGCTACGGCCTGCACGGCCAGCGCCTGGGCGAAGTGGCGGCGGGGGCGGTGCTGAAGCTGTCGCGGGACATGAACCTGACCCGCGAATGCGTGCTCGGCTCGCGGCTGTCGCCGGCCACGCCCGCCTACGACATCCAGCAGGCCTGCGGCACCGGCCTTGAGGCGGCGCTGCTGGTGGCCAACAAGATCGCCCTCGGCCAGATCGAGTGCGGCGTGGCCGGCGGCGTCGACACCACGTCGGACGCCCCCATCAGCGTCAGCGAAGGCCTGCGCAAGATCCTGCTGCAGGCCAACCGGGCCAAGACCACGGGCGACAAGCTCAAGACCTTTCTGCAGTTGCGCCCCCGGCACCTGATCCCGGAGTTCCCGCGCAACGGCGAACCGCGCACCGGGCTTTCGATGGGCGAGCACTGCGAGCTGATGGCGCAGACCTGGAACATCTCCCGCGAGGACCAGGATCTGCTGGCGCTGGACAGCCACCACAAACTGGCGGCGTCCTACAGCGAAGGCTGGCACAACGATCTGACGACGCCGTTCCTGGGCCTGACCCGCGACAACAACCTGCGCCCGGACCTGACCCTGGAGAAACTGGCGACCTTGAAGCCGGCCTTCGAGAAAAGCGCCAAGGGCACGCTGACCGCCGGCAACTCCACGCCGCTGACTGATGGCGCCTCGGTGGTGCTGCTGGGCAGCGAGCAATGGGCGCAGGCGCGGGGGTTGCCGGTGCTGGCGTACCTGCGGGACGGCGAAGCGGCGGCGGTGGATTTCGTCAACGGCGCCGAAGGGCTGCTGATGGCGCCGGTCTACGCGGTGCCGCGCCTGCTGGCGCGCAACGGCCTGACGTTGCAGGACTTCGACTACTACGAAATCCACGAGGCCTTCGCCGCGCAGGTGCTGTGCACGTTGAAGGCCTGGGAAGATGCGGACTACTGCAAGACCCGCCTGGGGCTCGACGCGCCGCTGGGCGCCATCGACCGCAGCCGGCTGAACGTCAAGGGCAGTTCGCTGGCGGCCGGGCATCCGTTCGCCGCGACCGGCGGGCGGATCGTGGCCAACCTGGCCAAGCTGCTGGACGCGGCGGGCAAGGGGCGCGGCCTGATCTCGATCTGCGCGGCGGGCGGGCAGGGCGTCACCGCGATCCTCGAACGCTGAGCGTCTGTCGGCGGCCGCTCGGCCGCCATCGCCAGCAGGCTGGCTCCCACAGGGTTTCGGGGTGAATGCAAAAGCTGTGGTCACCGCACGCCCCTTGTGGGAGCCAGCCTGCTGGCGATGGCGCCGGTGAGGGCGCCACTGGGCGAGTCAGGTGCGGAAGCGCCTGACCAGCCCGTCCAGCTCGTTCGACAGCCCCGCCAGGCTCTGGGAGTCCAGCCGCGCCGAGTTCGCCAGTTCCGCCACCAGTTGCGCATCGCCGTGGATCTGACTGATGTGGCGGTTGATGTCTTCGGCCACCTGATGCTGCTCTTCGGCGGCCGTGGCGATCTGGGTGTTCATGTCGCGGATCACGTCCACCGACTCGCGGATCTGGCCGAAGCTTTCCCGCGCCTCGCCGATGCGCGCCACCGACTGCTGCGACACGTCGAGGCTGGCGCGCATCTGTTGGGTGACTTCGCTGGTGCGGCGGGCGAGGTTGCCCAGCAATCCGTCGATTTCCGCCGTCGAGTCCGCCGTGCGCTTGGCCAGCGCCCGCACCTCGTCGGCCACCACCGCGAACCCGCGGCCCTGCTCGCCGGCCCGGGCCGCTTCGATGGCGGCGTTGAGCGCCAGCAGGTTGGTCTGTTCGGCGATGGAGCGGATGGTGCCGAGGATCGACTGGATGTCGTTGCTGTCACGCTCCAGTTGCTGCATCGACTGGGCCGACTGCTCCAGTTCCTGGCTCAACTGGTCGACGCTGTTCACCGCCGCGTCGATCTGCTGCTGGCCGTGGCGCGCCTGGCGCTGGCCGCTGTCGGCGGACTCGGCGGCCTGGCTGCACGAGCGGGCGACCTCGTTGGCGGTGGCGACCATTTCGTGGAACGCCGTGGACACCATGTCCACCGCTTCGCGCTGGCGCCCGGCGGCTTCGGCCATGTCGCCGGAGACCCGGGTGGAGCTCTGCGAGGTGGCGAGGATTTTCCCCGCCGCGCCGCCGATGTGCTGGATCAGGCTGCGGATCGCGGTGAGGAACTGGTTGAACCAGTTGGCCAGTTGCGCGGTTTCGTCGCTGCCGCGGATGTCGAGGTTCTTGGTCAGGTCGCCTTCGCCCTGGGCGATGCCTTCCAGGCCGCTGGCCACGCTGCGGATCGGCCGCACGATCAGGCTGGCGAAACTGGCGCCGACCCCCGCGAACACCACCGCCAGCACGGCGGCGATGATTGCGATCAGCCAAGTCAGCTGGGTCGCGGAACTCATCACGTCGCTGCGCTTGATCAGGCCGACGAACGTCCAGCCCAGTTGCTCCGACGGCCAGACGTTGGCCATGTAGCGCTCGCCGTCGAGCTCGACCTCCACCAGGCCCTTGCCGGCCTTGGCCAGTTGCGCGTAGCCGTCGCCGAGGCTGTCGAGGGCCTTGAAGTTGTGTTCCGGGCGCTTCGGATCGACCAGCACCGTGCCGCTGTTTTCCAGCAGCATCAGGTAGCCGGACTCGCCGAGCTTGATCTGCTTGACGATCTCGGTGAGCTGCTTGAGCGTCACGTCGATGCTGACCACGCCGCCGTTGGCGCCCAGCTTGTTGTCGATGGTGCGCACGGTGCTGACGTAGGTCGCGTCGTCCTGCGCCCAGTAGTAGGCGGCGGTGCGCAGCGGCTTGCCCGGCTTGGCCTGGGCGGCCTTGTACCAGGGGCGCTGGCGCGGGTCGTAGTTGCTCAGCTTGGGGTCGTCGGGCCACGACACGTAGCCGCCGGCCGCGGTGCCGACGATGGCGTAGGCGTAGGCCGGGTGGCTGTTGCCCAGGTCCTGCAGGAAGGCGAACACCTTTTTGTCCATCTCGCCCTGGGGGACGCTTTCGGCGTTGGCGCTCATGTAGGTCTTGAGGCTGTCGTCGGTGTTCTTGATCAACGGTTGCGTCGCCAGGTAGTCGACGTTCTGGCTGATGCCGTCGAAGAACAGCTGCATGGCGTTGTTGACCTGACGGATCTCGCGTCCGCTGCCGTCGACAAATTCGTCCCGGGCATCGCTGCGCAGGTTCAGTACCACCAGGGTGGCGACCAGCACCACCGGCAAGCAGGCGATGATCGCAAACGCCCAGGTCAACTTCTGTTTGATGTTCATCCGCGCTCCAGATTTTCTTGTTAGCCCACGCAGTGCAGATGACTCGCGGTTATTGGCAGCCGAAAAACGTTGTGCAGCGTCCGGATCCTTCGGGGCGGCTTCGTTCTTTTTCGGGGAACGATTGTCGGACAAAATCCTCTGTCTCTGATGACTTCGGCTGGCGGAGAGGGAAGTTGAGGGCTGCGCGGAAAAATCCTTCGACGGCGGTTTCCCGTGTCAGATTCTGTCGCAAATGCCTTCGGGATCCATCGCCAAACGGTGGGGCGGGCTCGGCTATGATTCGGCACAGTGTGTGCATTCACAGGTTCACAGGTCGGCAACCCCTCCCCGTGGCGCGAGGATTGCCGTATAACGAGTGACATTCGCGTGTTTGGTTATAAAGGACCCACAATAAAAGCTGATGAAGACTCCAAAACGCATTGAACCCCTGATCGAGGACGGTCTGGTCGACGAAGTGCTGCGCCCGCTCATGAGCGGCAAAGAAGCAGCTGTTTATGTGGTGCGCTGCGGCAATCAGTTACGTTGCGCCAAGGTCTACAAGGAGGCGAACAAACGCAGTTTCCGTCAGGCGGCCGAGTACCAGGAAGGCCGCAAGGTGCGCAACAGCCGGCAGGCCCGGGCGATGGCCAAGGGCTCGAAGTTCGGGCGCAAGGAGGCCGAGGACGCGTGGCAGAACGCCGAGGTCGCGGCGCTGTTCCGTCTGGCCAACGCCGGGGTGCGGGTGCCCAAGCCCTACGACTTCCTGGACGGCGTGCTGCTGATGGAGCTGGTGGCCGACGAGCACGGCGATGCGGCTCCGCGGCTCAACGACGTGGTGCTGGAGCCGGACGAGGCCCGCGAGCATCACGCGTTCCTGATCTCGCAGATCGTGCTGATGCTGTGTACCGGTCTGGTGCACGGTGACCTGTCGGAGTTCAACGTGCTGCTGTCGCCGACCGGGCCGGTCATCATCGACCTGCCGCAGGCGGTGGACGCGGCGGGCAACAACCACGCGTTCAGCATGCTGGAGCGGGACGTCGGCAACATGGCGTCGTACTTCGGCCGGTTCGCCCCGGAACTGAAGAACACCCGCTACGCCAAGGAAATGTGGGCGCTCTACGAGGCCGGCGCCTTGCATCCGGGCAGTGTGCTGACGGGCGAGTTCGCCGATTCCGAGGAGCAGGCGGATGTCGGCGGCGTGATGCGCGAGATCGAAGCGGCGCGCCGCGACGAGGAGCGCCGCCGGGCCATGCGCGAAGCGGAGGATGCGCCGCCGGGCAAGTCCGACGAGCCGCCGACGCCACCGTGGATGCAATGACCGCGTGACCCTGGACACTGAAATCCTGCTGGCGATAGCGGCCTGCCAGCCTCCCGAGATTTGGCTGTGCCGGCCCTGTCGCTTGCAGTCAATCTCCCGCAATGGTTTGGGATGAGCGCCGATCCTGAGTAGATCCGCCTACCTGTGGGAGCTGGCTTGCCAGCGATAGCGGCCTGGCAGCCACCCTCAATGTTGAATGTGCTGGCCCCATCGCTGGCAAGCCAGCTCCCACAGTGATTGGTGTGAATCACGATGCCAATGTGGGAGCCAGCCTGCCGGCGATGGATCTCAGGCGCGGGCCGGCTGCGCGCAGCACCCCGAGGCCAGCTCCTTGAGGATCGGGCAGTCCGGGCGGTGGTCGCCGTGGCAGTGCTCCACCAGATCCTGCAGGGTGTCGCGCAGTTCGCCCAGTTCGCGGATTTTCTGGTTCAGCTCGTCGATGTGCTGGCGGGCCAGGGCCTTCACGTCGGCGCTGGCGCGCTGGCGGTCCTGCCATAGGGTCAGCAGCTTGCCGACCTCCTCCAGCGAAAAGCCCAGGTCGCGCGAACGCTTGATGAACGCCAGGGTGTGCAGGTCGCCGTCGCCGTAGACCCGATAGCCGCTGTCGGTGCGGTGGGCCGCCTGGAGCAGGCCGATCGACTCGTAGTAGCGGATCATCTTCGCGCTCAGGCCGCTGTGGCGGGCCGCTTGGCCGATGTTCATCGGTTGTCCTCCGGATCCTCGGGTTGCCAGGTCTTCAACAGTAGCGCATTGCTCACCACGCTGACGCTGGACAGTGCCATCGCGGCGCCGGCCAGCACCGGGTTGAGCAGGCCGAACGCCGCCAGCGGGATGCCGATCAGGTTGTAGACAAAGGCCCAGAACAGGTTCTGGCGGATCTTGGCGTAGGTCTTGCGGCTGATCTGCAGGGCCGCCGGCACCATGCGCGGATCGCCGCGCATCAGGGTGATGCCGGCCGCGTGCATGGCCACGTCGGTGCCGCCGCCCATGGCGATGCCGATGTCGGCGGCGGCCAGGGCCGGGGCGTCGTTGATGCCGTCGCCGACCATCGCCACCACGCCGGACTTCTTCAGGTCGGCGACCGTGGCGGCCTTGTCCGCCGGCAGCACTTCGGCGTGCACGCTGTCGATGCCCAGCGCCTCGGCGACTGCCCGTGCGCTGCCGCGGTTGTCGCCGGTCAGCAGGTGGCTGCGGATGCCTTCTGCGGTCAGTCGCTGCACGGCGGGCAGGGCGCCGGGCTTGAGGGTGTCGCCGAAGGCGAACAGGCCGAGCACGCGGGGTTCGGGGCCTTGCTCGATCAGCCACGACAGGGTGCGGCCTTCGGCCTCCCAGGCGCTGGCGGCGTCGGCCAGCGTGCCGGCGCCCAGTCCGCTTTCCTCCAGCAGACGGCGGTTGCCCAGGGCCAGGCGCCGCCCGTCGAGGTGGCCGGCGATGCCGCGGCCGGTCAGGGACTGGCTGTCGCTGACGTCCGGCACATTCAGCCGGCGTTCGGCGCAGGCGTCCAGCACGGCTTTGGCCAACGGGTGTTCGCTGCCGCGCTGCAGGGCGCCGGCCTGTTTCAGCAGGGTGTCTTCGTCGCCGTCCAGCGCGCTGAAATGGGCGATGCGCGGGGTGCCGGACGTCAGGGTGCCGGTCTTGTCGAAGACCACGGCATTGACTTCGTGGGCCCGCTCCAGCGCCTCGGCGTCCTTGATCAGGATCCCGTGGCGCGCCGCCACGCCGGTGCCGGCCATGATCGCGGTGGGCGTGGCCAGTCCGAGGGCGCACGGGCAGGCGATCACCAGCACGGCGACGGCGTTGATCAGCGCGGTCTCCAGCGGTGCGCCGTACAGCCACCAGCCGACCAGCGTGGCTAGCGCCAGCACCAGCACGGCGGGCACGAACACCTGGCTGACTTTATCCACCAGTTTCTGGATCGGCGCCTTGGCCGCCTGGGCGTCCTCCACCAGGCGGATGATGCGGGCCAGCACGCTCTCGGCGCCGAGCGCGGTGGTGCGCACCAGCAGGCGGCCCTCGCCGTTGATGGCGCCGCCGGTGACCGTGTCCCCCGGCCGCTTGGGCACCGGCAGGCTCTCGCCGCTGATCAGCGCCTCGTCGGCATGGCTCTGGCCTTCGAGCACTTCGCCGTCCACCGGGAAACGTTCGCCGGGCTTGACCAGCACGGTGTCGTCAAGGCGCAGGGCGCTGATGGCCACGTCCTGTTCGCGGCCGTCGATGACCTGGACGGCGCGCTCGGGCCGCAGTGCCTCCAGCGCGCGGATGGCGCTGGCGGTCTGGCGCTTGGCGCGGCTTTCCAGGTATTTGCCCAGCAGCACCAGGGCGATCACCACCGCCGACGCCTCGAAATACAGGTGCGGCATGCGCCCGGCGGCGGTGGCCCATTCGTACACGCTCAGGCCGTAGCCGGCGCTGGTGCCCAGGGCCACCAGCAAGTCCATGTTGCCGGCCCCGGCGCGCACGGCTTTCCAGGCCGCCTTGTAGAAGCGCGCGCCGAAGACGAACTGCACCGGGGTGGCGAGGGCGAACTGCGCCCAGGCCGGCAGCATCCAGTGCACGCCGAACGGTTGCAGCAGCATCGGCAGCACCAGCGGCAAGGCCAGGGCGATGGCGCAGAACAGCGCCCAGCGCTCATGCTTCAGGCGTTGTTCTTGGGTGTCGGCGCCGGGATGCTCAAGCTCGAAGACGCTGGCCGTATAGCCGGCCTTGCCCACGGCGGCGATCAGGCTCTGCGGGTCGACGGCACCGAGCAGCTCCAGGTGGGCCCGTTCGTTGGCGAGGTTGACGCTGACGCGCTTCACCCCGGCGACCTTGGCCAAGGCGCGCTCGACGCGGCCGACGCAGGAGGCGCAGGTCATGCCGTCGATGCTCAGCTCCAGCGTTTGCTGCGGCACGCTGTAGCCGGCGTGCGTCACGGCGTCGATCAGCGCCGGCAGGCTGTCGCCGGGCGCCTGCACGCGGGCCTGTTCGGTGGCGAGGTTGACGCTCACGGCGCTGGCGCCGCTGACCTTGCTCAAGGCCCGCTCGACCCGACCGGCGCAGCTGGCGCAGGTCATGCCCGCGATGGGCAGGTCGAAGGTGGTGGATTCGGACATCGGTCGTACTCCCTGTAGTGGATGCCTACAAGGATCAACCTTGCCATGCGGGCAAGGTCAAGCGCCAATCGCCAGGTTGTCGCAGGGGGGCTGGGGGCCCTATCGCCAGCAGGCTGGCTCCCACAAGTGTTCTGTGGTGAACGCAGAGGCTGCATTCAGGCGAGATCCCCTGCGGGAGCCAGCCTGCTGGCGATGGCGCCCGTCCAGACACCGCAGGACAGAAACCAAGGCTCAGTAACCCAGACCGGTGCGCTTGAGGTACATGCCTTCCCGGGTCATGGCGATCCGGTACTTCTGCACGTCGCCGGCCTTGAGCGTGATCTCCTGCGAGCCCGGCGCCAGCATCCCCGGATTGCAGCCCGGCATCTGCCCCGGCAGCAGTTTCAGGCGCAGCGACACGGTGCCCGGCGGCAGGTTGAACGAGGTGCTCTGTTCTTGGAACAGACGCGCCGACAGTTGATCCTGGATGTAGATGCCGATCTCGCAGGAGGTCGACACTTCCAGGCGCTCGCGGGAAATGATCAGCACCCCGTAATCCTCGGCGGCGGCATGCGCCGAAGGGATCGCGGCAAAGAGGCTGAGGAAGCCAAACAGGCTGAAAACTGACCAGCGCATGGCTGAATCTCCTGAATTCGAGTCATTGATGCACGCAGCTTGGCCGACTGAAGCGTCGATTGCCAGCCCGGCAGTTGTTCGCAGAACTTGACCTTGCCATGGTGGCAAGCCTGAGACTGCCGGCAACCTCACTCGAAAAGGAGTCGTTCCATGCAAGTGTTCACGGTTGAAGGCATGTCCTGCGGTCACTGCGTCCGGGCCATCACCCAGGCGGTGCAGAGCAAGGATCCCGCCGCCAGCGTGCGGGTCGATCTGGCGGCCAGGGAAGTCGGCGTCGAGAGTGCGCTGAGCGCCGAACAGGTGATCGCCGCGATCAGCGAGGAAGGCTACGTCGTCAAGGTCGCCTGACCGGTTCAATAGATAGCGAGCTACCGGATTGTCCGAGGCGTCCCGGCGCGGCTAGACTGTCGGGCCTGTCCCATGCCCGACACTCTGCCCAATCTGGATGCCTGATGAACCTGCGTACAATTCTGATTCTCGGTGCCTTGAGCGCCTTCGGCCCGCTGGCGATCGACTTCTATCTGCCGGCGTTCCCGTCGATGGCGCAGGCGTTCGGCACCGATGAGAAACACGTTCAGCTGACGTTGGCGGCGTATTTCCTCGGGCTGTCCTTCGGGCAGTTGCTGTACGGCCCGGTGGCCGACCGCTTCGGCCGGCGCATTCCGCTGCTCACCGGCATCGGCCTGTTCACCGTCGCGTCCCTGGCCTGCGCCTATGCGCCGAGCCTTGAGTGGCTGATCGGCGCGCGGTTCGTGCAGGCGCTCGGCGGTTGCGCGGGGATGGTGATTTCCCGGGCGGTGGTCAGCGACAAGTGCGACGCGGTGGGCGCGGCCAAGGTCTTTTCGCAGTTGATGCTGGTGATGGGGCTGGCGCCGATCCTGGCGCCGATGCTCGGCGGCCTGCTGGTCAACACCACAGGGTGGCAGTCGATCTTCCTGGCGCTGACCGGCTTCAGCGCGCTGGCCGGACTGGCGGTGGCGCTGGGCCTGCCGGAAAGTCTGCCGGCCCACGTGCCGCGTCAACCGCTGTCCGGCGCGCTGCGCCAGTACGGTCGGCTGATCAAGGATCCGATCTATCTCGGCCACGCCCTGACCGGCGGCATCGCCATCGCCGGGATGTTTTCCTACATCGCCGGCTCACCGTTCGTGCTGATCAAACTGTATGGCGTGCCGGCCGAGCATTTCGGCTGGTTCTTCGGCGCCAACGCGGCGGGGTTCATTCTGGTGGCGCAGGTCAATGCGCGGCTGTTGGCCAAGCGCGGCCCGGCGTTCCTGCTGGCGCGCGCGGTCTGGGTGTACTTGGCGGCCGGGCTGACGCTGCTGGCGGTCAGTGCGCTGCATACCGCTGCGCTGTGGCCGCTGCTGATTCCGCTGTTCATCTGCATCGCCAGCCTCGGCTGCATTCTGCCGAATGCGTCGGCCTGTGCGATGAACGGCCAGGGTGCCCGGGCCGGCAGCGCGTCGGCGATGCTCGGATTCCTGCAGTTCAGCGTCGCGTCCGGTGCGGCGGCGTTGGTCGGCGTGCTGCACGACGGCAGCGCGATGCCGATGGCTTTGGTCATCAGCCTGTGCGGACTGCTGGTGGTGAGCGCGGCGGTGTTCACCCGTCGCTTGCAGAATGCCCGTGCGCTGGCGCAGGCCGCGGCCTGAGGCGCAGGCTTCAGCCGGCGGCGCGTTGCCGGTCGGGGTCGGGGATCCGGTGGGGCGCGTGAAGGCGCGCTTCGAGGGTGCGGGTGAAGGCCAAGGCTTCGGCCTCGCTGCGGAATGTCACGGCGTGCTGGTCAAGACGGACTTGCCACTGGGACTTTGCCACTTCTTTTATCAGGATCTTCATTGCTGACCTCCCGTACGTAAAAGATTGCATCGCAGAGGTCTCGATTGTAGACCCGAATGCGATCGCATTTGTGACAAGGGTCAATTCTCGGACTGACGGTGCCGCCCGCCGTCGGACGGCACCGGTAGACGTCCGGATCAGAAGCCTTCCAGCACAATCTTGCCCTTGGCCTTGCCGCTTTCCAGCAGGGCGTGGGCGCGGCGCAGGTTGGCGGCGTCGATGCGGCCGAAGTACTCGCCGACCGTGGTCTTCAGCGTGCCGTCGTCAATCAGCCCGGCCACCCGGTTGAGCAGCTTGTGCTGTTCGAGCATGTCGGCGGTCTCGAACAGCGAGCGGGTGTACATGAACTCCCAGTGCAGCGACAGGCTCTTGCGCTTGAGCTTGGTCACGTCCAACGACTTGGGGTCATCGATCAGCGCCAGTTTGCCCTGCGGCGCCAGGGCCTCGACCAGTTGGTCCAGATGCTGGTCGGTCTGGGTCAGGCTCGCGACATGGGTCACGTGGCCGATGCCGGCGCGCTTGAGCGCTTCGCTCAGCGGCTGGCTGTGGTCGATCACGTGGTCGGCGCCCAGTGCGCTCACCCAGTCGCGGGTCTGCGGGCGGGAGGCGGTGCCGATCACCGTCAGGCCGGTCAGGCGGCTGGCCAGTTGGGTCAGGATCGAACCGACGCCGCCGGCCGCGCCGACGATCAGCAGGCTCTGGCCTTCATCCTGTTGGCCTTCGCGGATCTGCAGGCGTTCGAACAGCAGTTCCCAGGCGGTGATGGCCGTCAGCGGCAGGGCGGCGGCTTCGGCAAACCCCAGGGACTTGGGCATGTGGCCGACGATCCGCTCATCCACCACATGCAGTTCGCTGTTGCCCCCGGCCCGGGCGATGGAACCGGCGTAGAACACCTTGTCGCCGGCCTTGAACAGGGTCACCTCGTTGCCGACCGCCTTGACCGTGCCGGCCACGTCCCAGCCCAGCACTTTCGCCGCGCCGCCTTCCGGCGCCACGTTCTGGCGGACCTTGGTGTCCACCGGGTTGACCGAGATGGCCTTGACCTCCACCAGCAGGTCGCGGGGGCCGGGGACCGGTTCCGGCAGCTCGATGTCTTGCAGGGATTTTTCGTCGCTGATCGGCAGGGACGCGTAATAGGCGATGGCTTTCATGAGGGACTCCGGGAAAAGGGTAGGGGATCAGGCGATGGCGCGCAGGCGCTTGAGTTCGAAGTGTTCGAGGAACTCGCCGGCCTGCGCCCGGAAATGCTGGATGTGGGCGCTGGCGTCGTGGGCCTGGAGGGCTTCGTCGCTGGCCCAGCGCTCGATCATGTAGAAGGCCGATGGATTGGCCAGATCCTGGTGCAGGTCGTACTGGCTGCAGCCGGCCTCGGCGCGGGTCGGCTCGATCAGGGCGCGCAGGTGCTGTTCGAGGGCCTCTTGCCGTCCGGGTTTAGCGATCAGGGTGGCGATGGCGGTGAAGGGCTGGGACATGTTCGGCTCCGCAAGCGTGATGTTTTCGGTGGGGTGGATCATTGGCTATTTCGGTGCGCGATAAAACCGGCTAAAAGAACAGTCTCTTTCAATGGTTTTTTGATAATAGAGGTCGGAATGCTGCGTTTCGATGACTTGCAGCTGTTTGTGCGGGCGGCGGACCTGGGCAGCCTGTCGGCGGCGGCGCGGGTGATGGACATGTCCGCCGCAGTGGCCAGCGCAGCGCTCAAGCGCATCGAACGGCAGTTGGGCGCGCGTCTGCTGGCGCGCTCCACCCGCAGCCTGCGCCTGACCGCCGAGGGCGAAGGGTTTCTCGAATACGCCCGGGCGGCGCTGGGCAGCCTGGACGAGGGCCGGCGCCTGCTGGCCAGCGGGCAGGATCAGGTCAGCGGTGTCCTGCAGTTGTCCGCGCCCTCGGACTTCGGCCGCAACCTCCTGCTGCCGTGGCTCGACGAGTTCCAGCGCGAACACCCCAGGCTCACCGTGCGCCTGTTGCTGGGCGACCGCATCGCCGACCTGTTCCGGCAACCGGTGGACATCGCCCTGCGCTACGGCGAACCGGAAGACTCAAGCCTGGTGGCGCTGCCCGTCGCCGCCGACAACCGGCGCGTACTCTGCGCAGCGCCGGCCTACCTGAAGCGGTGCGGGGAACCGCGCCAGCTGGAGCAGCTGGCGCAGCACAACTGCCTGCTGTACATGCTTGGCGGCCGTGTTCACGACCACTGGACCTTTCATGACGGCAAGCGGGAAATAGGCCTGACCGTCAGCGGCGACCGCTTCAGCGACGATGCCGACGTGGTGCGCCTGTGGGCGGTGGCGGGGGCCGGCATTGCCTACAAGTCCTGGCTGGATGTGGCGGCGGATGTCGAGGCCGGACGTCTCAAGGTGCTGCTGCCCGAGCTGCTGTGTGAGCGCGCTCCGCTGAATCTGCTGTGCGCCCATCGCGCTCAGTTGAGTAAGCCGGTGAACCTTCTGCGGGCGATGCTTGCCAGCCGATGCGCTGAATTGAGTGGCCGGTTTCCCTCTTTGCGCGGGTCTGATCATTAGTCGCAGGCAAAAAGAGAAATTTCCCTCAGGATCAATCACCTCTCAGGCCCGTCCCGACGCAGGACGCGACGGACATCGCGCTTATACTAGCGCTCGCCTCTAGCCTGCACGGGCGCAGCCGGGCACGGTGCGTGCCTTGCCCGGCCCGCGGCCGTCGCCGCGACTTGGCCGTCGGCCCATGACCGATCAAGATGCCCGCGGGCAGTGGACGAAACGATTCAACAGGGAGTGAATACATGGAACATGCACCTTGCATCAGCCAGATCGCCGCGTTGCTGGCCGATCCCAAGCGCAGCGCGATGATGTGGGCGCTGATGGACGGTTCGGCCCGCCAGACCGAGGAGCTGGCACTGCTGGCAGGGCTTTCGCCGTCGTCGGCCAGCGCGCACCTGACGCGGTTGTCCTCCGGTGGTCTGTTGAAGGTCGAGAACCGCGGACGCAAGCGCTTTTTCCGCCTGGCGGCCCCGGAGGTCGGTGCGGCGATCGAGGCATTGGCCAGCGCCTCGATCGCCAGCGCCCCACGGAACATCCCGGCGGCGCTCACCCGCACCGCGCCGATCCTGCGGCCGCAGCCTGCGCCTTCGCCGCTCTTGCGTGCGCGCTTCTGCGACGACCACTTGGGCGGCACGCTGGCCGCCGACCTCTACCAGCGCCTGCTCGATGCCGGCTGGATCGAGCAGATCGAGCAGCGGGTGGCGGTCACCCACAAGGGCGCGACGCAACTGGCGGCACGCGGCGTGTTCATCCAGGCCCTGGCCCACCGCAACGTGCAGGTGGCCTGCGCCTGCCCCGACTGGAGCGAGCGCCGTCCGCACATGGGCGGATCGCTCGGCGCCGCCTTGCTGCAGCTGTTCATGCAGTCGGGCTGGCTGACGCTGCTCAACGAGTCCCGTGCGCTGCAGCTGACGGCGGCGGGGCAGCGGGAAATCCATCGCTTCGCCCGGGAGACCGAACTGGAAATGGCCTAGCGGAGCGTTCCGGCGCCCATGTCGCCGGGCACGGCGTCGCTGACGGCTGCCGGCAGGTCGCATCCAGCACTAAGGCCGGTGCGCTATCGCGCACACTCGATCCGGGGATATCCGGAGAGGGGAAGCGGCATGGACACACAAGGCTTCAGTGCGGCAGAACGGTTGGAACGGTTGCCGCTGAGCGGTTATCACCGGCTCATTTTCATCATCATCGCCCTGGCGTTCTTCTTCGACTCCATGGACCTGGCGATGATGACCTTCCTGCTCGGCTCGATCAAAACCGAATTCGGCCTGAGCAGCGCCGAGGCGGGGTTGCTCGCCAGTTCGAGCTTCTTCGGCATGGTGCTGGGGGCGTCGCTGTCCGGCATGCTCGCCGACCGCTTCGGGCGCAAACCGGTGTTCCAGTGGAGCATCGTGCTCTGGGGAGTGGCCAGCTACCTGTGCTCAACGGCGCAGACGGTCGAGACGCTGACGCTGTTCCGCATCCTCCTGGGGATCGGCATGGGCATGGAGTTTCCGATTGCCCAGTCGATGCTTTCCGAACTGATCCCGGCCCGCAGCCGCGGGCGCTACATCGCCTTGATGGATGGTTTCTGGCCGTTGGGGTTCGTTGCGGCCGGGGTGCTGTCCTACTGCCTGTTGCCGCTGATCGGCTGGCGCGACATTTTCCTGGTGCTGGCGGTGCCGGCGGTGTTCGTCCTGGCGATCCGCTTCTGGATACCCGAGTCGCCGCGCTGGCTGGAGCAGGCGGGCCGGCATGCGGCGGCCGACCGGGTGCTGTGCGGCATCGAAGACCGGGTGCGGGCATCGCTGGGCGTTGCGCAACTGCCGTCGCCGGTGCGCCTGCCACGCACCGACTCGGCACCGGGGCATTTCTTTTCGGCCCTGGCGCAGATCTGGTCGCCTTTGTACCGCCGGCGCACGGCCATGATCTGGAGCCTGTGGTTCTTCGCCCTGCTCGGGTTCTACGGACTGACGTCCTGGCTCAGTGCGCTGCTGCAACAGTCGGGCTTCGCCGTGACCCAGTCGGTGTACTACACGGTGCTGATCTCCCTCGGCGGGATTCCCGGATTCCTCATGGCGGCGTGGCTGGTGGAGCGCTGGGGACGCAAGCCGGTGTGCATCGTCACGCTGCTCGGCGGCGGGGTGATGGCGTTTCTCTATGGGCAGAGCGCCGTGTTCGGCGGCAATGTCACGCTGCTGATCGGCACGGGACTGTTGATGCAGTTTTTCCTGTTCGGCATGTGGGCGGTGCTTTACACCTACACCCCGGAGCTGTACCCGACGTCGGCGCGCGCCACCGGATCGGGGTTCGCCTCCGCGGTCGGCCGCATCGGCTCGCTGCTCGGGCCGTTGATCACCGGCCTGGTGTTCCCGGTCACCGGGCAAGGCGGGGTGTTTGCGCTGGGGGCGCTGTGCTTCGCCATGGCGGCGGGGGTGGTCTGGCTGTTCGGGATGGAGACCCGGGGCAGGACGCTCGAGGAGCTGAGCGGGGCGCAGAGCGTCGGCTGAACACCGACGCCTCATCGCCAGCAGGCTGGCTCCCGCAGGGTGGGAACGGGCCTGCTGGCGAAAGGGACGTTACGGTTTGACCAACCGTGCATCCAGGCTGTTCTGCGCCAGGCGTTTGGCCTGGTCCTGGGTCATGCCCAGGTGGGTGTGCAGCGCGTGGAAGTTTTCGGTGACGTAACCGCCGAAGTACGCCGGGTCGTCCGAGTTCACCGTGACCTTCACGCCGCGTTCGAGCATGTCGAGGATGTTGTGCTGGGACATGTGGTCGAACACGCAGAGTTTGGTGTTCGACAGCGGGCACACGGTCAGCGGGATCTGCTCGTCGATGATCCGCTGCATCAGGCGCTCGTCTTCGATGGCGCGCACGCCGTGGTCGATGCGCTGGATCTTCAGCAGGTCGATGGCTTCCCAGATGTACTCCGGCGGGCCTTCCTCGCCGGCGTGGGCGACGGTCAGGAAGCCTTCGCTGCGGGCGCGGTCGAACACCCGCCGGAACTTGCTCGGCGGATGGCCCATCTCGGAGCTGTCCAGGCCCACGGCCACGAACGCATCGCGAAACGGCAGCGCCTGGTCGAGGGTCTTCTGCGCTTCGTCTTCGCTCAAGTGGCGCAGGAAGCTCAGGATCAGGCCGCTGGTGATGCCCAGTTGCTGTTCGCCGTCCTTCAGGGCGGCGGCGATGCCGTTGAGCACGGTCTCGAACGGGATGCCCCGGTCGGTGTGGGTCTGCGGGTCGAAGAACGGTTCGGTATGGATCACGTTCTGTGCCTTGCAGCGCAGGAGGTAGGCCCAGGTCAGGTCGTAGAAGTCCTGGGAGGTGCGCAGCACATCGGCGCCCTGGTAATACAGGTCGAGGAATTCCTGCAGGTTGTTGAAGGCGTAGGCCTTGCGCAGGGTGTCGACGTCGCTCCACGGCAGGGCGATCTTGTTGCGTTCGGCCAGGGCGAACAGCAGCTCGGGCTCCAGCGAGCCTTCGAGGTGCAGGTGCAGCTCGGCCTTGGGCAGGGCGTTCAGCCAGTCGTACATGGTCTTTTCTCATCAGGTGCGGTTGGCGGGCATTCTACAGATGTGCGCCGCAACAGATGGCAAAACCTGACCGGGCGATCATCGCGCGGCTCGGACAAAACGGTGGGAGCCCGCCTGCTGGCGATGGCGTCGGTCAAGGCACCGCAAGGCAGGAGCAATACAGTCGCCCCCGCCCTGGATGCCCTCGGATCAGGCGCCGGCGATCAGTTGCCGCGCCGCCTGGCTGTGGTCGGCGATCAGGCCTTTGAGGTCCAGCCCTTCGACCTGGCCGTCGATCACCCGCCACTTGCCGCCGACCATCACCCGGTCGGCCCGGTCCGCGCCGCACAGCAGCAGCGCCGACACCGGGTCGTGACTGCCGGAGAACCGCAGCTCATCGAGCTTGAACAGCGCCAGGTCGGCCTGCTTGCCCACCGCCAGCTCGCCGATGTCGGTGCGCCCCAAAAGGCTCGCCGAGCCCTTGGTCGCCCAGCCCAGCACCCGTTCCGGGGTGATCTTTTCGGCGCCGTAGCGCAGGCGCTGGATGTACAGGGCCTGGCGGGCTTCGAGGATCATGTTCGACGCGTCGTTGGACGCCGAACCGTCCACGCCCAGGCCCAGCGGCGCGCCGGCGTCGGTCAGTTCGATGCTCGGGCAGATGCCGGACGCCAGGCGCATGTTCGAGCTCGGGCAATGGCAGATGCCGGTGCCGGCGGCGCCGAGGCGGGCGATTTCGTCCGGGTTGAAATGGATGCCGTGGGCCAGCCAGGTGCGCGGACCGAGCCAGCCGACGCTGTCCAGGTAGTCCACGGTGCGCAGGCCGAAGCGTTGCAGGCAGAAGTCTTCCTCGTCGAGGGTTTCGGCCAGGTGGGTGTGCAGGCGCACGTCGAGCTTGTCGGCGAGTTCGGCGCTGGCGGACATGATTTGCGGGGTCACCGAGAACGGCGAGCACGGCGCCAGGGCGATCTGGATCTGCGCGCCGGCGCCGCGCTCGTGGTATTCGCGGATCAGGCGCTGGCTGTCGTCGAGGATCACCTGGCCTTCCTGCACGGTCTGCTGCGGCGGCAGGCCGCCGTCCTTCTCGCCCAGGCTCATCGAGCCCCGGGTGAGCATCGCCCGCATGCCCAGCTCGCGGACGCTCTGCACCTGCACGTCGATGGCGTTTTCCAGGCCGTCCGGAAACAGGTAATGGTGATCGGCGGCGGTGGTGCAGCCCGACAGCAGCAGTTCGGCCAGGGCGACCTTGGTGGCCAGGGCGAGCTTCTCCGGGGTCAGGCGCGCCCACACCGGGTACAGGGTCTTCAGCCAAGGGAACAACGGCTGGTTGACCACCGGCGCCCAGGCGCGGGTCAGGGTCTGGTAGAAGTGGTGATGGGTATTGATCAGGCCCGGCAGGATGACGTGCTCACGGGCGTCGAACACTTGATCGCACGGCGCGGACGGTCGCTGGCCGGCGGCGAGCGTTTCGGCGATCAGGCCGTCCTGCAGCACCAGGCCGCCACGGGCGTCGAGGTGGTTGGCGGTGAAGATCGCGAGGGGATTCTGTAGCCAGATACGGGTCGCAGGCATGGTGGCCGGCTCCTCTGAAAGTAGGGTTCAGGGTTGCCAGCTCAGTGTTGCCCTGTCTGCTGATCCAGGGTCGCCGCGGGGGCGAGGTGCGCAGTGTCAGACAAAACCGTGCCGCGGGCAAGCCGGATCCGACCGGACAGCCGCCAATGCGGTGACTGCAGAACCCTGCGGGAGCGGGCTGCCCGCGAAGACGGCGGCACATTCGACAGGAATGTGCCTTCAAAGCCGCTATCGCAGGCAGGGGATCACCAGGGAATGGTCTCGCCCTTGTAGTTGACGAAATGATGCCCGCCCTTGCCGGCGAACGCGTCCACCTGATCCACCAGGCCACGGGTGCTGGTGTCCACGTCGATGTCGGCGCCTTCGCCGCCCATGTCGGTCTTCACCCAACCCGGGTGCAGCGACAGCACGGTGAGCTTCTGCTCGCCCAACTGGGTGACGAAGCTGTTGGTCATCGAGTTGAGCGCCGCCTTGCTGGCCTTGTAGAGGGCCAGTTCCGGTGCGTCGGGCATGGTCACGCTGCCCAGCACCGAACTCATGAAGGCCAGCACGCCGCTGCCGTCGCGGATCTGCCCGACGAAGCGCTGGGCCAGGTTGATCGGCGCCACGGCGTTGGTGAAGAACAGCTGGCCGACTTCCGCCAGCGTCGCGCCGCCGGGCGTCTGCACCTCGGGGCCCTTGACCCCGGCGTTGACGAACAGCAGGTCGAAGGTCTCGCCCTTGAGCTGCTGGCTGAGGGCGATCACGGCTTGCTGGTCGTCCATGTCGAGTTTCTCGATCCGCACCTTGCCCAGCGCTTTCAGCGCCTGGGCAAGGTGCGGATCGCGGACGGTCGCGGTGACCTGCCAGCCGTCGGCCAGCAGGGTCTTCACCAGGCCCAGGCCCAGGCCACGGGAGGCGCCGATGATCAGTGCGGTTTTTGCGGACATGAAGGGCTTCCTTGAATGTTCAGGCTCGTGGGTTCAGCGGGCACGCCTGGCCGAGCCGCTGCTGCAGCTCGGTGCGCAGGGCACCCAGTTCGTTGATGCGGGTTTCGATCAGTTGCAGCTTGTCGCGCAGCAGTTGGGCGACGGCGCTGTCCGGGTCCGGCGCTTGCCACAGTGCGGCGACGCTGCCGCCGATTTCGTTGAGGGTGAACCCCAGGCGCTGGGCGGTCTTGATGTAGAGCACCAGTTGCACCGTCTCCGGCGGATAGTCGCGGTAACCGTTGGCGGTGCGCTGTGCGGCGATCAGCCCGCGCTGCTCGTAGAAGCGCAAGGTGTCGCGGCTGACGGCGCTGGCCTGGGCTAACTCACCGATGCGCATCTGGGGCGTCCCGAAAGTGTTTGACCCTGGAGCATACTCCAGGCTTTAGCGTGAGCGCTCCCTGAATTTTCGGAGCATGGACGATGTGGACCTCAACGCAGTATCGGCGCCTGGTGCGCGGCAGTGCCTGGTATGACTTGATCGTGACGGCGGCGTTTGCCACGCCGTGGAGTTTCGCGCTGCTGCACGGGGGCTTGGCGGCGCTCAGCCGGGCGCTGGGGCTGCCGGGCGGACTGCCGGCGTTTGCGCCTGAGCATGTGCTCATGGCGAATCTGTTGGGCTCGGTGGTTTGCGTGTGGGCGGTGCTGCGGATCCGTGATCCGCAGCCGGTGTACGGACGGTACGACGCTGTGGCCAGGTTTCTCTTCGCGACCTGGCAGGCCTATGCCTTGCTGCACGGCGCCAGCGCGTTGCTGGTGGGATTCCTGCTGTTTGAGCTGGCGTGGGGCATCGCCCAGGCGTTGCCTGTGGATAAAGCTGTTTCCTGGCCATCCGGTCAGAGCCGTGCCGCGGCAGGTGCCGGTGGCCATTGATGCAGAGCGCCCGAACCCAAAAGGCTGTGCAAACAGACACCGCTTGGCGCCGAGGCCGTTGATCGGGCACAGGTTTTGCGCATTGTCGGTTGATCAAAAAACGATCAGCTCGGTGGGAACCTTGCGGAATCGGCGGCTGCGCCAGCCATGAACGGCTTATCCACAGGTTGCTCCACAGTATTTGTGCGCAAGCGCAAGCGTCGGGCATAAGCGCTGCCCGGCTTTCTTCCAAAGGTGATAAACCGAGCTAACTGATTGTTTTATTGTGGAATTTGTTTTTCGATCGGCGAATTGGGCGAAAAGTGAACAAAACCCGCAAAGCCCCATGACAGAAGGGTTACAGCGGGATGTGCTCAGGTTATCCACAGCCGGGCCCACAGCCGATGTGGGCAACTGTGCGGAATAAGCGGTCAGGGTGCGCGACACCCTGGCGGGGCTCAGCGCTGGAGCACGATCCGCCCGCGGCTCAAGTCGGCCAACTGCGTCTGCAGCGCCTCGATCTGCGCCGGGCCGACGGCCAGTCGCAGTTCGACGCCGTTGGCGGTGAAGTGTTCTTCCTCCACCAGTCCGCCGAGTTCCGCCACCCGCAGTTTCACAAGGGCCAGTTCGCCGAAGGCACAGGCGCACCGCAACGGCACGCGGCTGACCAGCTCGGTTTTCGCCGCCGCCTGCAGGCACTTGTTGGCCCCGCCGCCGTAGGCCCGGGCCAGGCCGCCGGTGCCCAACTGGATGCCGCCGTACCAGCGGATCACCAGCACCGCGACCCGGTCGCAGCCCTGCGCCTCGATGGCCGCCAGGATCGGCCGTCCGGCGGTGCCGCCGGGTTCGCCGTCGTCGTTGCTGCGGTACTGGTCGCCCAGTTTCCAGGCCCAGCAATTGTGCGAGGCGTTCAGGTCGCTGTGCCGCTCGATGAACGCCTGCGCTTCGGCGGGGCTGTCGATCGGGGCGGCGAACGTGATGAAACGGCTTTTGCGAATCTCTTCGCGGTATTCGCAAAGGCCGCTGAGGGTGAATGGCATAAACGTCTTATACGGAAGGAGTGAGGCCGCAGCCCTTGAGGATGATGCGGATCAGGTTGTCGCCGGCGTCTTCCATGTCCTGCTTGGTCAGCTTGGCGCG
The DNA here is from genome assembly GCF_044749305.1 of Pseudomonas sp. NPDC089534. Classification (NCBI taxonomy): domain Bacteria; kingdom Pseudomonadati; phylum Pseudomonadota; class Gammaproteobacteria; order Pseudomonadales; family Pseudomonadaceae; genus Pseudomonas; species Pseudomonas sp. NPDC089534. The sequence continues at coordinate 61,643 of NZ_JBIVHR010000025.1, forward strand.
ACCGCTGACCCGGCAGATCTGCGTGGCGAAATCGGCGTAATGCTGGGTGCTGCCCCACAGCAGGAAGATCAGGTGCACCGGATCCACCGGATCCATCTTGCCGGCGTCGATCCACGCCTGGAACACCGCCGCCCGGCCCTGGAACCAGGCGCGGTAGTCCTGGTTGAAATACTCGGTCAGGCATTCGCCGCCGCTGATCACTTCCATGGCAAAGATCCGCGAGGCCTGCGGCTGGCGCCGGGAGAACTCCATCTTGGCGCGGATGTAGCGGGTCAGCGCTTCGGCCGGGTCGTCCTCGGCGGTGAGGGTGTTGAAGGTGCTGTCCCACAACTGGAGGATGTTGCTCAGCACCGCCACGTACAGCCCCAGCTTGTTGGTGAAGTAATAGTGCAGGTTCGCCTTGGGCAACCCGGCCTTGGTGGCGATGGTGTTCATGCTGGTGCCCTTGTACCCGTGACGGGCGAACTCGTCTTCGGCGGCTTTGATGATGGTCTCCTCGTTCTTCTGACGAATGCGGCTGGCGGGCTTGCCGCCATGGGCTGGGACTTCAAAGGTCATGGGCGCTTCCGGGTCGGTGATGGGGTGCAGCCAGTTGCGTTGATAGCGCACCCGCACGCCCCAGACAAGACCTGCCGCGATAAAACCCCGGCCCCTGCTGGCGATGGCGCCGGGACGCACCGATCTCAGCGCGTGGCGGCCAGGCTGTCGAGAAAGCTCTCCAGCACCAGGTGCGGTCGCCGGCCCTTGCGCGTGACCGAGGCCAGGCTCAAATCGTAGAAGCGGCTGCCGGCCTTGAGCGCCCGCAGGCGCCCCTGCTGCACCCAGAGGCTGGCGTAGTGATCCGGCAGGTAACCGATGTAGCGCCCGGTGAGGATCAGGAACGCCATGCCTTCGCGGTCCGAAGCGCTGGCGGTGCAGTTGAGCGCCTGGTAGTGCGCCTGGATCTCCGCCGGCAGACGGAAGGTCGGGGCGATGGCGTCCTGGCTGTTGAGGCGCTCGTCGTCCAGTTGTTTGTCATCCACATAGAACAGCGGGTGCCCGACCGCGCAATAGAGCAACGAACGTTCGCTGTACAGCGGCTGGTACTCCAGCCCCGACAGTGCGCTGGCCTGGGGCACCACGCCGACGTGCAGGCGGCCGTCGAGCACGCCTTGCTCCACTTCGTTGGGGGCGATCATGCGGATCTGGATCTGCACGTCCGGCCCGCGTTCCTTCAACTGCGCCAGGGCATGGGTGATGCGCATGTGGGGCAGGGTGACGAGGTTGTCGGTCAGGCCGATGATCAGCTCGCCGCGCAAGTGCTGGTGCAGGCCGTTGACCTCGGTGCGGAAACTCTCCAGCGCACTCAGCAGCTGCAACGCCGACTGATAGACCTCCCGGCCTTCTTCGGTCAGGGAAAAGCCGGCGCGTCCGCGCTGGCACAGACGCAGGCCCAGGCGCTGCTCAAGGTCGCTCATCTGTTGGCTGATCGCCGAGCGGCCGATGCCGAGCACGGTCTCCGCCGCGGAAAATCCGCCGGACTCGACCACGCTGCGAAAGATGCGCAGCAGGCGGATATCAAAGTCGCTGACCTGGGCCAGCGGATCGGGACGGCGGCTGCTCATGTTCAGTGCTCAATGTTTAGCGGCGATCTAACTGAAGGTTAGAAAAGTTGAATTTCACCGACTTTATCGGCGTGGCAACGTAGCTGCAACAACGACTTTCATCTCCCTGCCGCTTATCGCCCTGCGAGGTTTTGCCCATGAACATGCCTGAAAACGCGTCGTCGCCACTGGCCAGCCAACTGAAGCTGGACGCGCACTGGATGCCGTACACCGCGAACCGTAACTTTCAGCGCGATCCGCGCCTGATCGTCGGTGCCGAGGGCAGCTGGCTGATCGACGACAAGGGCCGCAAGGTGTACGACTCGCTGTCCGGCCTGTGGACCTGCGGCGCCGGGCACACCCGCAAGGAAATCCAGGAGGCGGTCACCAAGCAGTTGGGCACCCTCGACTATTCGCCGGGCTTCCAGTACGGCCATCCGTTGTCGTTCCAGCTGGCGGAGAAAATCACCGCGCTGACCCCGGGCAACCTGAACCACGTGTTCTTCACCGACTCCGGCTCCGAGTGCGCCGACACCGCGGTGAAAATGGTGCGCGCCTACTGGCGCCTGAAAGGCCAGCCGACCAAGACCAAAATGATCGGCCGCGCCCGTGGCTATCATGGCGTGAACATCGCCGGCACCAGCCTGGGCGGCGTCAACGGCAACCGCAAACTGTTCGGCCAGGCGATGATGGACGTCGACCATCTGCCGCACACCCTGCTGGCGGGCAATGCGTTCTCCCGCGGCATGCCGGAGCAGGGCGGCATCGCCCTGGCCGATGAGCTGCTGAAGCTGATCGAACTGCACGATGCTTCGAACATCGCGGCGGTCTTCGTTGAACCGCTGGCCGGCTCCGCCGGCGTGCTGGTGCCGCCGCAGGGTTACCTCAAGCGCCTGCGCGAGATCTGCGACCAGCACGGCATCCTGCTGGTGTTCGACGAAGTGATCACCGGCTTCGGCCGCACCGGCACCATGTTCGGCGCCACCACGTTCGGCGTGACCCCGGACCTGATGTGCATCGCCAAGCAAGTCACCAACGGCGCCATCCCGATGGGCGCGGTGATCGCCAGCTCCGAGATCTACCAGACCTTCATGAACCAGCCGACCCCGGAATACGCGGTGGAATTCCCCCACGGCTACACCTACTCGGCGCACCCCGTGGCCTGCGCGGCCGGCATCGCGGCCCTCGACCTGCTGCAGAAGGAAAACCTGGTGCAGAGCGTGGCCGAAGTCGCGCCGCACTTCGAGAACGCGCTGCACGGCCTGAAGGGTTCGAAGAACGTCATCGACATCCGCAACTACGGCCTGGCCGGCGCGATCCAGATCGCCGCCCGTGACGGCGACGCCATCGTGCGTCCGTTCGAGGCGGGCATGGCGCTGTGGAAAGCCGGGTTCTACGTGCGCTTCGGCGGCGACACCCTGCAGTTCGGCCCAACCTTCAACAGCAAGCCGCAAGACCTCGATCGCCTGTTCGACGCGGTCGGCGACGTGCTGAACAAGCTCGACTGACTTTTCCCTCTTTATATACCTACAAACGACAGGCGCCCCGATGCGGGTGCCTGCGGACAAATTCAGGAGTTCCCGATGAGCGTTATCCCGCATTTGATCAATGGCGAACTGGTGACCGAGAACGGTCGCGCGGTCGATGTGTTCAACCCGTCCACCGGCCAGGCGATCCACAAGCTGCCGCTGGCCAGCCGCGAAACCATCCAGCACGCCATCGACGCGGCCAAGGCAGCGTTCCCGGCCTGGCGCAACACGCCGCCGGCCAAGCGCGCCCAAGTGATGTTCCGCTTCAAGCAACTGTTGGAGCAGAACGAATCGCGCATCGCCCAGCTGATCAGCGAAGAGCACGGCAAGACCCTGGAAGACGCCGTGGGCGAGCTCAAGCGCGGCATCGAGAACGTCGAGTTCGCCTGCGCCGCCCCGGAAATCCTCAAGGGCGAGTACAGCCGCAACGTCGGCCCGAACATCGACGCCTGGTCCGACTTCCAGCCGCTGGGCGTGGTGGCCGGCATCACGCCGTTCAACTTCCCGGCCATGGTGCCGCTGTGGATGTATCCGCTGGCGATCGTCTGCGGCAACTGCTTCATCCTCAAGCCTTCCGAGCGTGACCCGAGCTCGACCCTGCTGATCGCCCAGCTGCTGCTGGAGGCGGGCCTGCCTAAAGGCGTGCTGAGCGTCGTGCATGGCGACAAAGCGGCCGTGGATGCGCTGATCGAGGCGCCGGAGGTCAAGGCGCTGAGCTTCGTGGGTTCGACCCCGATCGCCGAATACATCTATGCCGAAGGCACCAAGCGCGGCAAGCGCGTCCAGGCCCTGGGCGGGGCGAAGAACCACGCGGTGCTGATGCCGGACGCCGACCTGGACAACGCGGTCAGCGCACTGATGGGCGCGGCCTACGGTTCGTGCGGCGAGCGCTGCATGGCGATTTCGGTGGCGGTGTGCGTCGGCGACCAAGTGGCGGATGCCCTGGTGGCCAAACTGGTGCCGCAGATCAAGGCACTGAAGATCGGCGCCGGCACTTCCTGCGGCCTGGACATGGGGCCGTTGGTGACCGGCCAGGCCCGCGACAAGGTCAGCGGTTATGTCGACGACGGCGTCGCGGCAGGGGCGACCCTGGTGGTCGACGGTCGCGGCTTGAGCGTACCGGGGCACGAAGAAGGCTTCTTCCTCGGTGGCTGCCTGTTCGACAACGTCACTCCCGAGATGCGTATCTATAAAGAAGAGATCTTCGGCCCGGTGCTGTGCATCGTCCGGGTGAACAGCCTGGAAGAAGCCATGCAACTGATCAACGATCATGAGTACGGCAACGGCACCTGCATCTTCACCCGCGACGGGGAAGCGGCGCGGCTGTTCTGCGACGAGATCGAAGTCGGCATGGTCGGCGTCAACGTGCCGCTGCCGGTGCCGGTGGCTTACCACAGCTTCGGCGGCTGGAAGCGTTCTCTGTTCGGCGACCTGCATGCCTACGGTCCGGATGGCGTGCGCTTCTACACCCGGCGCAAGGCGATCACCCAGCGCTGGCCGCAGCGCTCGAGCCATGAAGCCTCGCAGTTTGCGTTCCCTAGCTTGTAAATAGAGGGAAAGGAAGGCCGGCCTCGAAGAGGCCGGCCTTCTTGTTTTTCGGGGCGTTTTTGACTGATGTGACAGAAATATGAAAAAGGTGTTGACGGCAGATCTCAGGTCTCTATAATTCGCCCCACTTCCGGCGCAGTCGAAACGGAAAACTCCTTGAGATTCAATGAGTTAAGAGGTTTTCGGCAGCGGATCGCTTCAGTTCACCGAAGCCTGGAGGGAGTCGAAGAGGGTGGTGTTGTTTGGCCCTTTCGGCGTTTCGATCCTTCCGGTCGAAAGCGGAATAAAGAGGTGTTGACAGCAGCGTGCAACGCTGTAGAATTCGCCTCCCGCTGACG